>JAJCYJ010000352.1 GCA_029262975.1 Saprospiraceae bacterium | reverse complement strand
TCTGATGTAGTAATACCCTGGGCAGCCATACGATCCGGTTGCATCCAGATCCTCATAGCATATCTTTTCTGACCCCATATGCGCACCCCGCTTACATTATTTACAGTTTCGAATCGGGGCGTAATAACATTTTCTGCGTAGTCACTTAATTCTAACAGGTTCCGTTCTGTACTCTTGAGACGCATCACAAGGATCGTCTCGGAGTCTGCATCTGCCTTACTGACTGTCGGCAAGCCATCGATGTCCCTTGGCAGCGACCGCATCGCCTGAGATACCTTGTCTCGGACGTCATTGGCGGCTTGCTCCATATTGACATTGAGGTTGAATTCAATTGTAATCGAACTCGACCCCTGGTTGCTGGAAGAGCTGATCGTCCGTATGCCGGGTACACTATTAATCACCTTTTCTAAAGGCTCAGTAATCTGCGACTCGACTATATCTGCGTTAGCACCAGGATAATTAGTACGTACGGATACGATCGGTGGATCGATCGAAGGATACTCTCTTACACCGAGGAAAGTAAAACTTATGTACCCAAAAAGAAGAATCAGGAGATTCATCACAATAGCCAGAACTGGTCTTTTAATTGAGATGGTAGATAATGACATCATAATGATAGGACTTGATGAGTGATATTTTTATTCATGTATCTTTTCCAGTGTGTGCGTTTTAAATATTATAAAACCACATTTCGTACAGCGACAGGCATATTTTCTTTCACAGACATTAAAGCACTTACGATCACAGAATCACCTACCACTAATCCATTATCAACTTGAACTCTTGTATCTGTTCTGAGACCTGTTGTAATAATTCGTTCCTCTGCCTTACCATTCTGTAAGACGAACACTTTTTTACCTTTTAGAATTGGAATAATCGACTCTGAAGGTATCATAATTGATTTTTCTATACCCAATGGCATTTCGACCCTGATAAACATCCCTGGCAATAATTTGCTTCCTCTATTATCTGCTCTGGCCCGTACTTTAAGTGTTCTGAGATTTTCATCTATTTTTGGATCGATAGCAATAACCTGGGCTGTCATGGATTCTTCATCTCCATCTATCGTAAATGAAATATCCTGTCCAACTTTTATTTTGCCCGCATATTTTTCAGGGACGCTAAAATCCAATTTTGCAGGATTTGTCTGCACAAGATTAGAAATCACAACATTCGGAGTAATATATGCACCTTCGCTTATATTTTTGAATCCCATTCTTCCACTAAAAGGAGCTATTACGGAAGTCTTTTCTATTTGTACTTCTAAAAATTCCTGATCAGCGCTTAAGGTATTCACCTGGTTGACGGCCATGTCATATTCTTCCTTGCTAATTGCATTAATCTCTAACAGCCGTCTTTGTCTTGACTCGGTCTGATCAGCCAGCTCTTCTTCGTATTTTAATTTTTTAAGTTGTGCCAGAAGATCCCGATCGTCCAATTTAGCAATGAGCTGACCTTTCTGGATATAACCTCCTTCTCTTATGTTCAACTTGACAAGACGACCATTCACTTCACTTTTAATTTCCACTTCTTCATTAGGTACAACCGTACCACTCGCGAACACCACGTTGCTCTTGTCTACTTCGGAAGCCACATATATATCTACTGCCATGACCGATCGAGCAGCATTTGCCGCAGCCGCAGCTGGTGATGCTTTGGTTTGTTCTGTAGTCTCTTTATCGTCTGCATCGAGGTAAAATATTTTAAACAGAAACAATGCGAGAATTATAGATAAGATGATTAACAATGGACGCATATGCTTATTTCTTGGATTTTAAATCTCTCATTTAACAATATGAAGTGATTGCAAATTAATCTTTTGCCTACTTAGAACTATGTATGTTCCGATATTGTAATCTTGTTAACAATTAATTTATTCAATTTATAACCTGATTTATATAGAGTAAATATGGCAGATTGTTCAGTTGTATAAACTATTTTTTATGTATACATAGGTTTGATGGTATAAATTAAAAATTAGTCTTATCTGTATACGACATCTTTTAGGGGATATTGGTAACTAAGGTCATTTGGTAGTAAAATCCTGCACAGATAGTAGACTTCTCCATGTCCTTTTGTTAGCATAGTACTAACTTTTAATCCGACGATTTCTACAACATCTTAGCGATATTCTATGATCAAATTAGCATTATTCAAAGTTTCAACTGTTGCCTTTTTTGAAATGTTCAATACCACTGAATTCGAAAAAGCATAGATTGAATTTCAATCCCTAACAACCACTATTTAAGAAGTCCCACACCTGCTTCTGACAGATTCTCTTGGTAAGTCTTGATTTCGTTATTCATAAGGTTATTATAAATAGATTGCAAAGGCGCCCATTTTTGATTTAACTCCATCATCCGATCCCGCATTGCCTGTGTAATAAAAGGGCGATTGGAGTCAGCCTGACCTTTCAGAAAAAGATGATCTGCTGTCAATCCATTGGTGAAATTGATGACATCATCATAGACTTCAGATTTTCGTTGAATTAACAATCCATCCCATTCATCGATTTTTTCAATCAGATCTTTACCGGAAGACAAGAGTGTTTTGTGTTCTTCCGCAGACTCCAGTCGCTTATTAATATGCCCAATCCTGGTCTTTATTTTTTGTAGCTCATTGACAGAATCATGAATTTCATTGACGGCCTGCGCCAATTCCCTCATGAATTGATATTGGCGCTCATAATCTTCGGGAGAAGCATCAATATTCGGGTGGGGTAGAATCGTGCATTTTGTCTTGAATTCTTGACCCTCTATAGTTAGGAAAACGTCATAAATACCCGGTACCGCTCTTGGTCCTCTATAACTTCCTTCGAGATAAGCGTGATGCGCATCCTGTAGGTTTTCATGTCTTAAGTTCCACACCATCCGGTTCAATCCGGGTTTATTAGAAAGAAGTGGATCCGCTCCAGGAGCCCCTTGGTAAGAAACTCTATCCGGATCTTTTTCTGAACTATACTGCCGTACCTTGGTTCCGTCAGATGCAATAATTGACAATTTTATGTGCATCGAATCGGCCGATTCAGGAAGTTCATAATAAAAGACGATTCCACCTGCGGGATTCACTCCGGTAAATTCAGACAATCCCTTGAATTTGTCATTATTGCTATCGAGCGGCCCTCCTCCGGCTCCTCTGATAGCAGGTGCAGGTGTGTATAATTTGACGGCTGCTTCGGTCCTGCCATACTGTCTGAGTAACTCAAGATCATCGAAGATCCAAAAAGATCTACCTTGTGTAGCAGCGATTATATCGTCATGTTTGATGATGATGTCCGTGATCGGCACAACCGGCAGATTGAGATTCACAGATTGCCATTTGCCTCCACCATCATAAGAAATGAACATACCCGTCTCAGTGCCAGCGAATAAAAGGTTTTTTCGAACGGGGTCTTCTCTTACCACACGTGTCACTGATCCTTCGGGAATGCCATTCGTAATCTTGGTCCAATTTCGTCCATAATTACTTGTCTTATAAATGGAAGGAGTGAGATCATTAAATTTATATCTGGTCGTGGCTATGTATGCTGTACCGGGATCATGAGGCGAAAGTTCTATGGCATTTACCAGGCATTCTTTAAGTCCTGATGGGGTTACATTAGACCATGATTTCCCGGCATCAATAGTGAGATATACAAGACCATCATCACTGCCAGTCCAAATGACACCAGGAGCATGTGGGGATTCTTTAACATAACTAAGCGTACCATAATTTTCTCCTCCGGCTCCTTCATTAGTATAGGGAACGCCTCCTTTGCCTTGTTTTGTAGTATCATTTCTTGTAAGATCGCCAGACACTTCTGTCCAGCTATGTCCCATATCTTGCGTTTTCAAGAGCACATGGGCCCCATGATAGAAAGTGTTGGCTTCATGCTGTGACCATATGATCGGTGCATTCCAATTAAATCTATAAGTCATGTCTTTGGGCTCCATGGCCAGGTATTGATGAGGAGAAGCCATAATCCTATTGCTTTCGGCATTGTCGCTGTCCAGCAGTGAGATTGCTCCTTGATAGCTGCCACCCATCACATACCTTGGATCATCAGGATCAAATGCAATAAATGCACTTTCTCCTCCGGCGGAAAAAGTCCAGTTGCGTTCACTAATACCTCCTCCGCCACGAATATTCCGATTTTCGATGCGCACAGAAGAATTGTCCTGTTGACCACCGTATACCCTGTATGGAAATGAATTATCCACATTTACCCGATAAAATTGAGCCGTCGGCATATTGTCTTGTGTTGACCACGACTTTCCGCCATTGAAGCTAATGGCAGCACCACCATCATTGGCAATCACCATGTTCTTACTGTTTACAGGGTTGATCCACAGGTCATGATAATCTCCATGGGTTCCTGTAATCCGCGACCAGGATTTTCCACCATCGATAGATTTAAGCGCAGGAGCATTCAGCACATATACTGTGTTTTCATCAAGAGGGTCTGCAAATACTTCAATATAGTACCAGGCGCGCTGGACCAGGTTGTGATCTTTAGAAACGCGTGTCCATTTATCACCACTATCTTCAGAAACAAACAATCCGCCCTTTTCTTTTTCGGTGTCACTTTCTATGAGGGCGTATATTTTTTCTGAATTGGCCGCGCTTATGGCCAATCCTATTTTACCTAGTTCATCTGGAAGTCCTTTTGTTAATATGTCCCATGTTACACCATTATCTGTTGACTTATAGATGCCACTGCCTGATCCTCCGCTTACTACTTGCCATGGATATCGCTTATGATCCCACATGGCAGCATAGAGTATCCTGGGATTATTGGGATCCATGATTAAATGCGCACATCCTGTGGTCTTATTGACATACAGGACCTGTGTCCATGATTTCCCGCCGTCAACACTTTTATACACTCCTCGTTCTTCAGTTTCTCCATATGTGGCACCTTGCGCAGCTACATACACGATGTCGGGATTTAGAGGGTGAATCGTGATTCCGGCTATTTGTCTGGTTAACTGAAGACCAAGATGAGACCACGTTTTTCCCGCATCGGTAGATTTATAAACGCCGTCACCATAACTACTCATAACACCTCTCACGGCGTGCTCACCCATGCCTGCATATAGTACATTCGGATCACTTGGGGCTACAGCGATGGCACCTACCGAACCTGTCTTAAAGTAGCCGTCGGAAATATTTTTCCATCTCTGACCAGCATCTGAAGTTTTCCAAACACCACCACCCGTGATGCCCATATAATACGTAAGTGGATCTCCGATGACACCAGAGGCTGTTACAGATCTGCCTCCCCTGAAAGGGCCGATACATCGCCACTTCGCAGGGGCGAAATACGACTCAATAGTAACTTCCTGGTTTTGTGGTTGCCCTGATAAAAATAGGCTTGTGGTAAAAGTCAAGAATAAGACAAGTAAGATTTTCATGATTAAAAGTTTATAACATAAAATGGGCAGGGTAAGGTAAGGAACGAAGATGAAAAAAAAAGTGAAAATGTGTTTTCTGATATTTGATCTGTATATTTCATACCAGATAATTATTTTCAAGAGTTGATCATAGGTAATAATTTCTTTAAAATGTTTATCTTTTTAAGACTTTTAGAACACAATGTTTTAAAATATTAATTTACCCATGTCAACTAATAGAACTAAAGTCAAAATGATATTCTCACTACTTATTATCCTGGTATTAATGGCGATACTTTGGTCTATGGGCCAGTCAGACTGGCATCTGAATCGCAATGTACATAATGAAATACCCAAAGGGGAAATGAAGTTTGTGGAGGAAGGATTGTACAAAGATACTCTGGGATTATTATGGGAACTGCAACCCCCTGAAAAAAATCTATTTCATCAACCGGACGAGCGCATAGCTCCTGTAGATAACCCTTATCCTAATATTGAATATAAAAAACCAATTGACCTGGATAACCCAAATTTGAAATTTTTATCTAAGCTTGACAATGGTGGATCTTATGAAGCTATTCTTCAACCGGACGGAAATTTTTTAGAATCAGGAAAAAAGCAGGGGACTTATAATTATGGCGACCCCAGTGGTTTTATAGGAACTGCAAAGCATGTTCTTTGGGATGTACTGCCTCATTTTGTAAATTCTAATTATCAAAAACCATAAAATTTGTATAAAAGACAATTTTGAAACTTATATTATTATCTGTTAAAAATTATAAATATAGGAGGCGGCAACTATAAGAGAAGGAGCGATATATATGAAATATGAGATGAACACACGATCAAAACAATTTGAGTATTTAAAAGCACCTGGGGTGTACGGTAGTATTTGTTTTTTCCTAATAATTGTATTGCTGTCATGTCAG
>JAJCYJ010000351.1 GCA_029262975.1 Saprospiraceae bacterium | reverse complement strand
TTCAATCCCGACCCAATTCCTACAATTATTACATCTTCTATTTCGTCTCCAAATAAATCCAATACATCTTTTGTTCCGCTGATTAAAGAAAAGGCAAATCTGCCATCCAAAACATATAGGACTGGATACGAAATAGTGTCTTTTGTCGAATAATTCTTAGGGAAAGAGATGTACAATTGATAATCTTTTCCCATTATATTGGACGTAATTGTATGGTCTGGTTCCGTTATTCTTTCTTTTGGCTCTAATTTTTGACCAAATGAGCTATTACTGAAAATCAGCAATAGTATTGTCACAGATACTAGATTTATTAAATTTGAAATATTCATTTAGGTTAGTTATACTGATTAATAATTATAAGGTTTTGATTTTTTATATGACAGCCAACAACTAGCATATCTGACGCACGCCTGAATAGGTGGTTGGCATCGTCATGCATTGATATCTCACCTATTCTATATATCGTACGTTCTTCTATTATAGACTTGGCTTCTATTATTTCTTTCGTACTTATTTGGTTCCTGGTTCGTACAATTCTGATCTTGTCTCTATTACAAATTTGGCTGAGCGCAATGCGACTAACTTTATTTTCGATCAATGCCCTTACATCATTTGGATAATTCTTCCTGGTGGAAGTCAAAGGGGCAATTACCATTGTGTTGAAATGTCGATTCATCTTATCTGGTGAAATCACTATGTACGGCCATGTCTTCTTAATTTCGCTCCCTATGGGGTCCAAGTTCACGATGATAATTTGATAATGGTTCGCTTCCACTATTCAATATGTTGATCGTAAAAAACATCACCGATTAATAAGTTATGATCTCCTAATTGATGCATCTTCTTAAACTCCTTTTCCCATCCCTCTCGTGGGTTTACTACAGCTTTGAGCACAAGATAGTTCTTTTCCAAAACCATCTTCACCTTGTCTTTAATGTCGTACTTAAACAGGATCGTTTTACTGAGTCTTAGTCCTTTTGAATTCCTATTCGAATTATTTTCGATTGCATGATCCATAATTTACGTTCTTACAACGCAATTACTTTTTAATGACTCAAACAAATCAAATAATGGGAGTCAGCGATTCGCATAAATGGCTTATCGAACAAATGGGCGACGTGAACATTTTATGCCTTGTTCTCTACTGCTTAAATTGTAGTTTTCATAAATAATTTCCGAAAATTTTTCAAAAATAGATGTAGTCGCAGGATGGTTAAAAGGAAAATATTGAGTGTAAATACAAGCTGAGACACCTGATTGTCGATCAATATACCAATACGTATTAAAAATTCCACCCCAAAGTAATGTGCCTTCTTTCCTGCCATAATGGGTTGGCTCCGTGTCAATTAATCCTGATAATCCCCAATTAGAACTGGGCTTAATTAGTCCACTAAAGTCACAACATATACCTTTTAAGAAATAGTTGCCTTCAATATCCATTGAAATATTTTTAAGCTGCGGTTTGAACATTTCATCTATTGTTTCCTTCTCCATGATTCTCTTCCTGTTGTATGTACCGTCATTCAGCAAACATGCTAACAACTTGTTATAATCCTCAGGCGAAGAATATAATCCACCACCACCACTATAATTTTGCGTGAGACCTTTTGGAATCCGATCCGGAATTTCTACAAGTTTCTTAGTTCCATCTTCTCCTCTTCTACCATAAGAAACAATTTCATTTTTGAGAGAATCTGGTACGTTAAACCAAGTGCGATCCATGCCAAGTGGCCCGGAAATATTTTTTCTAAAGTATTCTTCCAAACTTAATCCAGATACCTTCTCTATCAGTTTACCTATCCAGTCTGTACTAGTACCATAAAGAAATTGAGTGCCACTTTCGAATCTTCTAGGTAAATCATCATATTCCCAATCCGCATTGTAATTTTTTGCCAATAAAGAATCTGTAAAGAAGTAGCCAAAACCAGATGTATGCGTCAATAAGTTTCTAAGGGTAATGGGGGCTTTCGCTTCCACCAACTCTTTTTCATCAGTCAAAATTGGGATCGATGCCATTTCTGGCATTAAGTTGGAAAGGTCCTCATCTAATTCAAGGGAATCATGTTCTACTAATTGAAGAGCTGCGATACTGGTAATCAGTTTTGTCATAGAGGCGATTCTGAAGATGTTATTGGTTGTGATTGGTATCTCTTCATTCCAAACTGCATTTCCATAAGTATATGTTATTCTTTCTCCATCTTTATTAATAGCAATTGCGACTAATCCTGGTAGGTCACTTGACTTTAACAGGGAATCCATTTGGCTATCAACAAATTCTTCTGAAGGAAACAGGTTTGTTTGCTCCGTTTTTGTATTACATGAGATAAGTATAAGAATTGCTACTAAATAAAGAATTATATTTCTGGCAACCATACGTTTTACATTTTGATTTAATGATAGAGAATGATTCGCATACACATCGTGATCAGCTTTCCCTGGGCATGGATGTTGCAAGCCATGTTAGCCTCTCGATTTCAATTTATATTTTAATTAATTAAAGATTGAGTTTTAATCTAATACAGAAAGCATTCCATCCAATTCATTTAAATCGACGCTTAAATCGCTTATGAGCAATTCTATTCTAGCAAGTCGATAATATAAAAAAGCAAAAACTTCTTTGCTTCGAAGCAAAGCTTGATAATCAATTAAAAAATTGGATGGCTTAAAATTAGTGTAGAGCACCATCCATCCAGGAACTCCAGCACTGATCATTGCCTTTTGCAAATCACTCTCTCAATTGTCCTCAATTTATAGAAAATCCGCACCAATTCTTTCTGTGAATTGTCTCCAGTCTAATAACTTTTCATTTAGCTGAACATATTTTCCTTCAGGTTTAAATTAAGTTCTACTTTTGTTACCAATGACAGTCTTTCCCTTGTCACCAAATCTGTATTCATCCCACCACCTACCAAGATATTTATGGAGTCTGGTGAAATTCTATTTGGGGAATCGGAATCCATCAATTTTAATAAAAGTTCATTGCTTAGTTTAACATCTTCTAAAACTTTTATTTGAACCTCTAAGAATTCCTTCATAGATATTACTTCCGTTCGTAAGCTTAACAATTGGTCAGTCTGATGCTGTCTTTGTTTGTTTTTTTCATTCCAATTATTGACTTGAAGTGCAAGCAATATACCTATCATTACCTATAATATTTCTCCAGTTGCATAAATCAGGTATCTCCTTAACTTACCTTCTTCTAATAAATTCTGCCTGATTTTTCCAAAGAATTTTATCAATGGTTATTATTTTTACTCTATTGGATGCAATTTGTTTGCATATGACCAGAAACGTTTTTAAAAACTTTCTATTCTCCCGACCTACCATAGTGCTGTGTTGAATTTCAATGTTCAATACTTACAATTCAGCCCCAATGACAATATGCTTTATTGGCAGCTGTGTATCTTTTTGTGTCGTTTTATTAACCTTGTCGTAATATCTTTTCCATCTTCCTGCCTCTTGCTAATTCATCCACCAACTTGTCTAAATATCTCGCTTTTTTTGTCAAAGGGGTTTCAATTTCTTCTATCCTATAACCACAAATAACTCCTTTAATTAGATGAGCATTTGGATTCAATTTTGCAACTGCAAAAAAACTTTCAAAAGTCACTTTTTCGTCCATAAGTTCTTGCAGTTTTTTGTCATCAAAACCCGTCAACCATTCTATCACTTGATGTAACTCTTCTTTTGTCCGACCTTTCTTCTCAACTCTATTAATATAATGAGGATATACGGAGGCGAAGATCATTTTTGCGATTCGTGCATCATGCTCTGGTGTTGTTTTCATATTATTTTAATTTCTCTGAACATTCCTTTTAATTCCATTGTGGTTTTAGCAACACCCTCCTTCTTAAAGTCATCCAGCATTGCAACCAACACTCTGTACAGACGAAGTATATCGCCCACTCAAAGTACGAATCTTTTACGCCACCACAAAGTCTACCCTTTCAATAATTGCAGTAAATTAATCTTCATATTTTAACTATAGTAAAGGAATAAGGCACTTTTGTCTAAATGCCAGCGGACTGTAATGCAGGCTATAGACGATTTACACTTTATTAGCGATAATCGTTTTTCTAAATTTAATTTTCTGGATAAGAAATTTGACCAAAAGGAATGACTACACAACCATCTTCAGGGGCAACAAATTTTCTTTTGTAGTAATATTCAAGTTTAACTCCTATTTCTAATTGAGGGACGGCTGATATAGCTCTATTTGTTAGGCTATCACAAATTTGATAAAACCCTTTATTGTCTTGTGAGAAAATTGCCCTGGGAACTGCAGCACAATTCGTAGGTTGGGGAATTAGTACACCAATCGTAACAACACAGAATTCGCCTGGTTTTAAGGTTTTATTCAGGATGGACGGGGTATCCAAAGGCGTATTTAAAAAGTCATTTTGCCCATTAAGTACGTTGTTATATATTGTTGCGGTATCTGGTGTGAGTTCTTTTGGTACTAAGAATACCTTATACTTATTAGTGTCTTCACAAAAAATAGGGAATTCATATTCATTTGATAAAGCTGCTTGAAGGTGGATTGGAATGATACTGTCATTAGTGATAATAGCGGTACTATGAACATAAAAATGCTTAGCTCCTAGAGTGTCTGTGTGGGTTATCCCTAGGTTAGGACCATATTCAATCTTTAGGCCAGTATTTGACTTAGCAGGCTGTTCAGCACCCTCGACAATAAACGCACCTTTTTTTGGTGTCAGCGCAAAACTTTTTGATTTTTCATGAGCACATTGAGTAAAAGAACTCAATATAATAAGTAGGAACATAAACTTTCTAACCATCACATTTTATATTTACTTCCATAACAACGAATACAGTCGCTAAACTAATTACTAATTGTGAGGGTTTTCAATCTCAAAAATATTTAATAGCTTTATAACTAACCCGTTGAGTAGTTTAGTCATATCATATAAATTAGCATTGTCATGCCCGCCTTCTATGTTGCCAACCAAGGAAATTAGGTTAAAATTTCAATATTTTATTTCTTTCTTTTAATGCCACTGACCTTGTGACTTTAGCATTCACTCAATGTTTATTATTTTTTGCCCATCAGAGGCAGAAAAAATAATAAACATTGCATTTTCTCATTTCGATTATAATTGATTTTAAAAATTCAGCCTTCTATCACCAGTCTTTCCACAATTTAATGGATGCTGTATCTCCCTGTTCAGGTGTTTTAAATGAACAAGGCTGTAATCTGCCTTTTCCAGTCTTCTTTTTACAAGTGCTGTAGGCGGGCTAATCAGTCCTTGTTCCATGATTTTTATAATCAATAATCGTATTTTTCTTTTATGATTCTGTAATTAAATAGGGTGTTTTTGATATCCACACTCTTCTAATTTTTCTTAATAATATCCTTGCTATTCGAACGATGGCTTTTTGCCCTCCCATTCTTTTT
>JAJCYJ010000350.1 GCA_029262975.1 Saprospiraceae bacterium | reverse complement strand
GCTTTACAACATTGACAAACTGGAATGGGATAAAAAACTATTAAGAGAAATGGACATTCCGATGTCGGTTTTGCCGGAGGTTAAGTCAAGTAGTGAAGTCTATGGACATACAGACCAATTTGGGGCAACCATCCCTATAGCCGGTATTGCCGGGGATCAGCAAGCAGCATTATTCGGGCAGGCTTGTCATAGTCCTGGTATGGCGAAGAATACCTATGGTACCGGATGTTTTATGTTGATGAATACAGGTACCAAAAGAGTAACATCAAAATCAGGATTGCTTACAACTATTGCGTGGGGGATTGATGGGAAAGTCCACTATGCATTGGAAGGTTCGATATTTATCGCAGGAGCAGCTATTCAATGGTTGCGGGATAGCGTAAAGTTAATCGATGATTCTCCTGATTCTGAGTATTTCGCTTCCAAAATAGAATCCTCTGAAGGAGTCGTTGTAGTCCCTGCATTTGCCGGGTTAGGTGCACCGTATTGGGATATGTATGCACGGGGAGCTATTTTCGGCTTGACGCGAGGAAGTACCAATAACCACATCATACGGGCGACTCTTGAATCTCTTGCTTATCAGACAAGGGATGTACTCGACGCGATGAAGAAAGACTCCGCCATAGACCTGGCTACATTAAAGGTAGATGGTGGCGCTTGTGCCAACGATTTGTTGATGCAATTTCAGGCGGATATCCTTGGTTCAGCTGTCGAGCGCCCAAAAATTATTGAAACCACAGCACTTGGAGCCGCTTATCTCGCTGGTTTGGCAGTCGGGTATTGGGATATGAAATCAATAAGCACAAAATGGAAACTGGATAAAAGATTCGCACCTAAAATGGACCCTAAGGAGAAAGAAAGGCTGTATAAGAACTGGCAGGTTGCTGTTAAACGTACAATGAATTGGGAAAAAGAAGTCAATTAGTCATGTAATTAAGTATAGGCCAGACCTAGTGGCACCAATTATTTGAGTAAATCACTTGCAGTGTTTTACAGGTCATGTCAAGATCACCCGTTAACCTATTTGGTTGATTTTGATAGAAATTATCTTGAGGCTTCGTCTAATAGAATATTGATGTAAATGAAAAAATAAGATATTCGACAGAACGGTTAGATAGAAATATTCAGAGTTATGTGGACGCTCTTTATTAGGATTTTGAAATGGTTATTTGTGCTTATCCTTCCTTTTGTCGCATTGATTAGGGGAGCTATTTTTTTTCATACTAAATATAATCTGGGACCGTGGCCTTCATTGGTTGGTGGCATGCTGATCACTTTTATCATCTTGTTGATCTATTTAACTTCTTTCCATGGCATGCTTTCCAATTCTGTTGGGGGCATAAGAGCTTTTAAAACAAAAACATACCTGGCAGCATTTTTTATTTTTGGCTATTGCATACATGGCTTATTCTTCATTTCTTCAGCCAATATGAAAGATCATGCGTTGTCAAAAGAACTCAGACAATTGCATCCAATTGTCCGCCTTGCAGTAAGTACAGTAATCATTATTGACAAGGATCTGATCATTACTGATGCTACCCGCAAGGCTTCTGATTATGAAAAAATGGGCTTGCCCGTCAATGAGAGATCTCTGCACTATAGGCAGAAAGATGGTTATGCTTATGCACTGGATTTGAGGACACGGCAAAGATCTATGGTGCGTAACATTTTTCTTCAAAATTATTTTAGACTGATGGGATTTAGGACATTGTCGCATAACGGTACGGGTCCCCACTTGCATATATCGCTTAAGCCTCGCAATAAATAATTCGGTATTACCAAAAAGACCTTAGGGATAAATTATGTTTGTAATAAATAATACAATCATGATAATTCCTCCACATTATAGTTCATCTGTCAGGGCAGGAAATCTGATTTTTACGTCAGGTCAACTTCCACTTTTGGATAGGGTATCTAAAAAAACTCCGGATAATATAAAAGACCAAACGCTACTGGTACTTCAAAAGGTAGCTGAAATCCTTAATGAATATGGTTTGACTAAGCGTCATATTGTCAAGACAACAGCATTTATTACAGATATAGCTTATTGGGATGATGTCAATGAAGTATACGCGGAATTTTTCGGTCTTTACAAACCTGCAAGGTCAGTCTTGCCTATAAATGAGTTACATTTTGGTTGTCTAATAGAGTTAGAGGCTATCGCATCCTTTACCTTGCCGGAGAAGTTTTAGAAGCATAAGTAAAAGTCCTTTAAATTGCGGTCGCATTAACAGCGGAAAAAAAGATCAGATGGGTAGAATATTTGAAGTTAGAAAGTCAACTATGTTTGCGCGCTATGACCGTATGGCGAAGCAATTTTCTCGTATAGGAAAGGATATAGCCATTGCTGTTAAAGCAAGTGGTGGGGACCCTGATAATAATCCGGCACTTCGAAGAGCGATTCAGAATGCGAAAGGGGTAAATATGCCCAAGGATAAGGTAGAGGCTGCTATTAAAAGGGCCTTGGGCAAAGATAAGACAGACTATGAGGAGATATTATATGAAGGTTATGCTCCCCATGGTGTTGCAGTCTTAATTGAAACTGCCACCGATAATCCAATACGCACTGTAGCTAAAGTTCGGGCCGTTTTCAATAAGTGCAATGGTAGCTTGAGTACAAGTGGTTCCGTGAGTTTTCAATTTAGCCATTTGGGTGTATTTAAGCTTGACCCGGAAGGATTGGATGCAGAAGAGCTTGAATTGGAACTGATTGACCATGGTCTACTTGAAATGGGAGAAGGGACAGATGACAATGACGAAGAAGTCCTTGTAATCAGAGTACCTTTTGAAGAATTTGGCAATATGCAAAAAGGCCTTGAAGAAAAAGGGCTGGAACCCAAAACATCAGAATTCGAATGGATCCCTCAAAATATGGTTGAACTATCTGGTGAAGCTGAGGAAGAAGTGCTAAAATTGATAGCAAAAATGGAGGAAGAAGATGACGTACAAAAGGTATTTCATAATTTATCCTGATCTATAATAACAAATCATTCAATCGAAATATTTAGAATATAATTCTTGTCAAATTATTTTACCAGATGGGTATGATTAATTTCTTCACTATGCTCACACCTGAAGAGTCATTGTTTGTCATTTAACTGCTGATTATAAATATAGATTGTAGAAATAATATTGAAGCCATCATTTGTCCCTGTCAGCGATTACCTGATCAGAAAAAATCAGGAATCTGCGACAAATTTTCAACCCTTAAATCTTGGCATGAACGAAGTTTTGTTTGGGTATGGGATTATCATTTAATCTACTCATCATAGATAATTGACCAATATGAGTAAGGGCATCTGATAATGGCCCCTGAGTGAGCTTTAGGTAGTCCTCAGGAAGAAGCGTATTTTGACTTAAGACATCTTTGACCATTGCGATGCTTTCATAGAATAGTCTTAATTCCTCTTGCCATGATGTGATGTCTGCCATTGGCGTTCTGTCTCCTGTGATCACTTTGGCAGAGTAATACATAAGCCCTCTCATATGGTGAATAATCTCAAGAGGTGTCCTTGTGCCTTTACCAATATTTAATTGATAATACTCAACATTTGCATTACTGATGGCATAATCAAATCGATATTTAATGGTTGCAATAAGATGCAAAATAAGTTGATCCATAATATTTTATTCGCGTGATGCACTTGAATTAACATCCCCAAGTTTAAAAGCACGAATTCTAAGAGTATTGCTTGAAAATGAGGCATTTATATGTTCTGGAACAAAATTCCAAAATGGGCGCGCCCCGAAATTGTCAATTCTTTGCAGGATAATATTTTTAATTAAGACCAAATCTGTTGAAGAAACAGAACCACTTCCATTTACATCAGCTATTTCGGTTTGCATATTATTGGAGAAGGGAACTCTTTGGAGAATATGATTTGTAATTAGTACTAAATCTGTAGTACTCAGTCCTTCGGCGGCTCTGCTCTCTTTTATAAATCCGAATGCCTTCGTGTTATCTTCTGTAAATATCGTAAATCGGCCATTTGCATCAGTGGTATC
>JAJCYJ010000349.1 GCA_029262975.1 Saprospiraceae bacterium | reverse complement strand
CGCCTGAACAGACGTACGCGCGTGAAATGCTGAGATTTTTAAGAGGTGACAACGACTCATTTATGGGTGAAGTAACCGAAGAAGAATTAGGAAAATATGTCGTCGAAAATGAAAAGTTACATTATGTCATTGCCGTCGTTTATGATAGCGATAACGATCTTATCAAAGAAATCAAGACAAGTATTGAGGATTATAATAAGAAGTCATATAATAACAAAAGACTAAGAGTCACGAGTTTATCTCTTAACAAAGAAGAAAACGCATATGTAATCCTAATGCGAAGATTTACAGATAAAGATGATTCATTACTTTATTATAAAGACGCTCAATCCAGGATGGACGAATTTGCGGATACCAGGAAGTATTCATATGACTTATATGCAATTAATCAAAAAAACTATCGGACAGTAATGCAGGATCATGCAGTAGGTGCTTACCGGGTATTTTTTGACAAGGAATATTTAGGCATCAAGTAATTCGTTTATTTTTCTATTTTCGGTAGCAAAAACCAATGATTAAACAGTCAAGAAATTTAATAATTAATCTAATAACAAATTAAAACAACATGAAACACATTTGTCTTTTACTCTTAATGATCGGATTAGCAATTAGTTCGCTTTCAGCGCAAGATCGTGCACCCAGTCCATCCTCTAAAACAGTACAAAAAGTAGGCTTGACTGATATAACTGTAGAATATTCAAGACCAAGCGCAAAAGGAAGGACCATATTTGCGGAAGACGGGCTAGTGCCATTCGGTAAAAAATGGCGTACCGGTGCTAATTCGGCAACTAAAATAACCTTTAGTGATGCTGTTACAATTGGTGGAACAGAATTAGCAGCTGGTTCTTATGCGATTCTTACAGTACCCGGAGCAACTTCATGGGTTGTAAATTTTTACCCATATGATGGAACAAGATGGACAGGTTATGAAGCATCAGAGCCTTCAGCGAGTGTAACGACATCTCCGTTGTCAATGGACGGGTCGATCGAATCATTTATGATCGCATTTGATGAACTAAAAGATTATTCAGTTTCAATGATACTTGGATGGGAAAAAACCATCGTGCCAATAAGCATTACAGTTAAATAAACGGATAATAAAAGAATAGAAAAGGCCAATACACATAATAGCGTATTGGCCTTTTCTATTTAAAGAGATATTATTAGTTGATATAGCTCCTGGCAAATCTTTTAATTTCAGGCATTCGTCTGACAAAATTGGATGTTTGGAAACACTGAGTCATATTTGAAGTATTAAATATTTATTGACGTTACAAAAGTCAATTATTTCAAAACCGTTAATATTTCTGATATGAAATCTTCGATAACCAATGATGCGGATCATTATGCTCGATTAGCAATATTGATAGTAACTTGCATTGCCTATCTTGGTATTCTCGGTATATGTGCTTTTCTTAAATGATATGTGGAGTAGAAAAAGATTAAAAATAATTATGGCGCTTTTGGCCCTGGAACTAATAGTCTTCCTGATTTTTGCCGTTGCATGATTAAAAGGTAAAAGAGTGCACATTAAGCGCGTTTACTGTCTACCCGTTTAAAAGATTTTCTTTTAGCTGTACGAGTTCCATATCACTAAAATATAAAACTTCTCTTGGCTTGCTACCCTGTGCGGCACCAACGATACCAAGTGCTTCTAACTGGTCCATTATTCGACCTGCCCGATTATAACCAAGCTGAAGTTTTCTCTGTAGCATAGAAGTGGATCCATGTTGATTGGATACAACTAGATCAGCAGCATCCCAAAACATATCGTCAAGATCGGAAACACTGATTCCTTGTGCATTTTTACTATCATCACCTACATATTCAGGTAGAAAGAATGGTTCTGGAAATCCTTGCTGGTTGCCTATATGATCTACGATTCGTTCGACTTCTGGTGTATCAACAAATGCGCATTGTAGTCTGATAATGTTTCCTCCCACTGATAACAACATATCGCCCCGGCCAATTAGCTGATCTGCACCTCCTGAATCGAGAATAGTACGAGAGTCTATCTTACTGGTCACTTTGAAAGCTAATCGCGCAGGGAAGTTCGCCTTAATCACTCCTGTTATAATATTGACAGAGGGTCGTTGTGTCGCAATAATTAAATGAATACCGACTGCTCTTGCCAATTGGGCAATTCGAGCAATAGGTAATTCTACCTCCTTACCGGCTGTCATAATAAGGTCGGCAAACTCGTCAATAATCAGAACTATGAACGGTAAGAAACGATGTCCATTTTTAGGGTTGAGTCTCCTGGAAATGAATTTTTCATTGTATTCTCTGAGATTCCGTGCTCTTGCTTGTTTTAGAAGGTCATATCGTTCATCCATCTCCATACAGAGAGAATTCAGCGTATAAATAACCTTTGTTGTTTCAGTAACAATGGGCTCTTCTTCATTTGGAAGATAGGCGAGGAAGTGTTTGTTGATTTGACTATAGGGGAATAGTTCAACTTTCTTTGGATCAATTAGAACCAATTTTACCTGGCTCGGGTGTTTTTTATAAAGTATGGAGGAAATTATAGCGTTAATACCCACGGATTTACCCTGGCCTGTAGCTCCAGCGATAAGCAGGTGAGGCATTTTTGCCAGGTCTGCTACGAAGACTTCATTAGAAATAGTTTTTCCCAAAGCCAACGGCAGATCCATTTTGGCATTCTGGAATTTGTCCGACCTGATCACTTCTTTGAATGAAACAATTTGTTTCTTTTTATTGGGTACTTCGATACCGATAGTTCCCTTGCCTGGAATCGGGGCAATAATTCTGATACCCAATGCCGAAAGACTCAAAGCAATATCATCTTCGAGGTTTTTTATTTTCGAGATTTTCACCCCCGGTGCCGGCACGATTTCATAGAGTGTAACAGTTGGCCCGATAGTCGCTCGTATCTTTGTGATTTCAATTTTGAAATTTAGAAGAGAACGAATTATCTGGTCCTTATTAGCTTCGAGTTCTGCGCGATCAATTTCGAATTTTTGATCTTCATAGGCATCTAAAATATCAAATGGTGGCGGAATATATTTTGATAATTCGAGTGTTGGGTCAAAAGGAAGTTGATCCTCCCCTTCGTTCTCCTCCTCGATATCGAGTTCCTGGTTTACCCGCACTCCTTTAGGTGCAATTTCAAGGGCACTTTCAAGAATTTTATTTTCAATATCAGCTCTCGCCCGATTGGGTTTAATGCCAAATTCTTCAGGTTTAATTTGTTCGAATGGTTTGGCTTTTGGTGATGACGGCTCTCCAACCATAGTATCAGGAAGTTCAAGCACTAAATCACTCGAACGTTCCTGTACTGGTAAACTTGGCCTGACGGTCATATCGGTTTGTGGAAAGGCCTCTTCAAAATCAAACATATCCTTGGAAGATCCTTTTGGTCTAAGGGCATCCGAAGGATTACCTTTTGCTTTTTTGGATGTATTTCTTTTTTTATTCAACCATTCGTTGATATTAAATGCCTGGCCGACATCAAATTTCAAAAAGCCCGGAACAACCATGGCTCCTTGTTGAGACACCAGGGCTACGGCTTCAAGAGACGGGTTAAACTTCCATATTAACCAGGACAATACTGCAAAAATCAGTAGTATCGTTAAACCTATCTGACCTACAAAATCAGTTAACCAATAACAAATGTTTGATCCAAACGAACCTCCCCATGGGAAAGATGCATTTTGAAATAAAAAGGCACTCAAGATGGAAATAAAGCACATGCCTATAAAAGTTTTCTGATAAAATTCGATTGATGCCATTATCGAAATTTTCTTTATCAGACTATACCCTATCCGTAATACGATTGGAATCAGAAGAAATGAACCGATGCCAAATCCCCAGTATAAAAAGAGATTGGACACTACCGCGCCGAGGCGGCCTAACCAGTTATTTACGATTACAGAGCTATCCATCAATATACTCCACGATAATCTTAGCACCTGATCCTGGTCTGCCTTCCAGGTAAATATGTATGAGATGAATGCAATGACAAGATACAATGCCAGGAAACCACATAAAACACCAAGGATTTTGGGAATCCTTCTTTCATTGGATTTCATTGTCGATCTTTTCTTCCTCTTCGTGCCCTTAGTCTGATTCGCCATCAATACATATTATTTGAAATGCGAATATATTAACACTTCGGACATATTAAAGAATTTTTTAACATATTAATCATTATAAACCAGTAATTTGCTGAATGTCAGGGTCGACAAAAAGGGCAAACCAATTTAAGATTCAGGGGTATTTCAGTGCGAGATAGCCAATTTTATTGCAATTATGCCCATCTTAATTATCCCCATCACCTTCTTAAAAAGGTCTGTGGAAAATGTATTTCTCGGTCAACTTGAATAATTATTCAGATGACTTGACAGGGAAGAATGGCCTGATCCTAGTGGCGAATTGCCGATACGCATTACCCGAAGGATGAAGCCCATCTGAAGCTACTAAAGTTGTATCATCTAAACCTTTTCTGGTAATATCAGTAATCTGAATAAATGTGACATCTTTTGATTCACAAACTGATTTGGCGTACGCATTGTACCTGTCAATTTCACTGGATATTTGGGTAGGCTCAAGGCGAGTCTGACCATAAGGGGTATATGCATAATCTGGGA
>JAJCYJ010000348.1 GCA_029262975.1 Saprospiraceae bacterium | reverse complement strand
CTTAAAATAAGAAAAGCCCTTGTTAGGGGGCCATTCTTAAGGATAAAATCCTATTCTAGTCTAAATCATAATAGCGGGAAATAAAATCCCTATTATTCCTTCAATACAATTAAGTACTTCTTGCAGCAAATATAGTAATCTTCACGAAAGTTGACGTACTTCCTCACATTTTTCATATAAATATTTTAACACTTTCTTCATTAGCGAAACGCAACAAATGATCTATGTTCTAGGGGTTTTTGAGCAAATTCAATCAAAGAATTAAATTTCTAAATGTCATTTGATAATTATAGAGTACAAGGCACAATTATAACGGTGTGCAAGATGAAATAAGCATAACACTCAAATCACATATTTTTTCAATACGAAGACAAATTTTTCCATCCATTCAGGTTTTCCTATGCTGATTCTTATGTGTTCCGTCATCGATGGCCATTTTGTGATTAATATCTTGTCTTTCTGCAGTCTTTCTCTGACTTCAGAAACAAATCTGTCAGATCTGGCATATATAAAGTTAGTGGCCGAAGTAGCATAATGTACATCCCATCTATTGAAGGCATCATATACAATTTGGCGACCTTTTTCATTTTTTTGGACTACCATGTCAAGGTGTGCATCATCTTGTAAGGATGCTAATGCAGCTGTCACAGCAATTCGACTATTTGCCATACCAAATCCAAGATGATGCATTTTTAACTGGTTGATAAGCTCTTTACTGCCAAGTGCAAAACCAATACGCATCCCAGCTAACCCATAAGCTTTCGAAAAGGTCCGACAAATCAGAAGATTCTTATGATCAGCCAATAATGCAACAAGACTTCCTTTCTCTCCGGACCGACTATATTGGATATACGCTTCATCTACACAAATCGTAATGTTATCTGGTACACTATTTATAAAGGAAACAAGATCTTCTTTTTTAAGATCCGTAGAAGTAGGGTTGTTGGGATTGCATATGAAAATTAATCCTGTACGTCCATCAATACCGTCTAATATTCCATCGAGATCTATGCGTTCATCACTACTGGTTGGAATAGTCTTAATTTTTGCATTACATCGCTCGGCAAAAATGGCAAGAGTGGGAAAAGACTGTTGGGACATCAAGACATCCTTGTTTTCAAGACCTACTTTTTGCCCCAATAGACTCAAGATCTCAGTAGAACCTGCCGTGATCATTACCTCGTCATCCGATAGTCCAAAATTTTCAGACAAAGCTGAAGTCAATTCTTCGATTTTATCGTCCGGATAATGATTAGCAGTCGGTAATATCTTCCTGACCGCATCAAGAGCCATTGGAGATGCACCATATGGATTTTCATTCCAATGAAGTCTTAGATATGAGTCTTCACCAGGAATCTTGTATCGCTCATTGTATAGTACGTGAGGGATATAGGATGAAAAGGCAAGCGTCATTGTTCCCCCGGCACTTTTCTTCAACCAATTTCTTCTATTCATATTATCGTTGAAGATAAGTCTAAAAATGCTTTTATCATATATGACTCATCACGTTAATCGTAACACCATTGGGATCAAGAACAAAAAATCTTCGTACACCCCATGGTTCATCGCGTATTGCATAAGTGACCTTGTAGCCAAAGCTTGCGGCCCGTTCATACATGATATCTACGTCTTCGACTTCGATCGTTATCGTGCACCCTTCATATGCCATTGGAATTTTTGATTTGACAATACTTATTTGTGCGGTGGGATTTGATACGGATGAAAAAGTCATACCAATTTAGGTGTATTTTGTCGCATATAATTTCTCGAAATAGTTTTTCAATGTCGATGCTAAAAACGCAGACATAGCCTTAGCTATGGCGAGTATTTTTAACGAAGAAGTTGGAAAACTATGCGCTAAATTATGCGACATTTTATAGCTAATTTGGTATAAGTATCCATTCCATGTCCATAACCAATTCTAACCCAATAAAATCACGATAGAATATTTTGCTTGATTCTAGATCAACTGAATTTATATTGGGTATAATTCGTCTTACATTGATTGCCATCTTCTAATTATTAAAAGAACCAGCTTCGGCAAACTCTTTAAATTGTTTAAGCCATTTTTGAACCTGGCGTTTGAAAACCCAGGGCAATAAAATTGACATGAGCTTTGGGATTATTCCAATAAATTTTGTGTATTCAATTTCGGCTTCATAAAGGGTGCTTTGATCATTGACAGATGAGAATCGACTTGACATTGTATTAATCATGTGAGAATGTTCATACAGCCCTATAAACTCATTAGGTAGATCATTTTTCAGAATTGTTTCTTGCAACACCATCTCACGTTGTCCATTTTTAAAATATAGCATAGACTTTGCATTTATTTCACCGGGCGTGCCACTTAGATGTTCAATCCGCTCGAAACCGTCCTGCCAATATTTATTGTTGTCTGGATTTTGCCAGAGTTCGACTATCCTTTCCAGCGGTTGATTAATTATAATTTGACAGGAAAATTTCATGCTGAATATATTTGCGATTTTCCTTTCAAAAGTATAAATTTTGAGGTTTACTTTTTTCAAGAATCCAAATGGAAACCTATTTTACCCTCATGGTCAAGATAGGTTCTATATAGCCTTTATTCGTAACAGCAAGGGTTATACTACCGGACATAGCCTTTTTGCTTAAATCAAATGTGTATTTTGAACCTTCTTTCAGTGCATTCAGATTAACCGGTTTCTTACCTCTCAAAATTAACACTTGTTCTTCCTCTGGAATGTCAAGGTCAACAGAAATTTTTGATTTTCTATCTATATATCCGTCGCTTGGATTAAATGAGGAGATTTTGTATTTCAAAAACCCTGAATAAGTAAAAGGCAAATTTGCAAAGGTGGCCACATCAACAATTTCATCTAATAATTGCCATTTCTTTTCGTCAGGATAATGTGAAAAGATGAACAATTCAGGATCCACATTAAAATATCCATTTCCATAGTCCGATTTACTACCCATGCCTGTAGACCATGTTACGTCAATTAGATGCCATTTATTATCGATATTTATGGCATTCCAGGCGTGATTTCCTCTTTTATGTGTTTTGCCAATATTAGTCGGAGAAAATCTCCCAAATCCCCTAATATAAACGCACTCAATCCCAACACTTTCGCACATAAATTGAAATAATAAGCTATAATCCTGACATACCCCTTTTTGCGAAATGAGGGTTTTCTTTATTCTCTGAAGATTATTCTCCCGGATTAGCTTTGTTTTCTCTTCTTCCGATGTATAAGAAAATTGAGTACCTCCTCTCTTGCCTGTTTTTCTAAATTCTGCGAGGATCTTATGATCATAATCAATATGGTGTGCTATCCACGAAAATATAGCCCGGGCTTTCAAAAGTTGATCATCATAACCATCGGTTAACTCAATCGCCGCTTCTTCAAAATTTTCGCTAATCCCAACATTTCGAGCATGATCATCTACAGCAGCATAATCCTGGGCCGAGATATTTAGAAAATAAAAAAACAGTACACATATACTAAAAGTCTTAGGCAATGTTATCATAGATAGGCTTTGAGATAATGTTTCATAACATTTTTGCAAAAATCTATCCAAACCTTCTTATAAATGAGATTGTCGATTATAACAAAATTCTTATCATCGAATGTACAGCACCAGAAGTGTCACATTTTATTAGCAGAGAGGGCTCCACCATTGGTTAAATAGCCAGCATCAACATCTAGGGAGGATAGTTGTAATTGTGTCAAAAAAAAGTGAGTATTCAAAATGCGGGTTTTTAAATATCATGATCCGATGATAGTCCTGATATTTTAATCCTTTCAAACGCTCAAGAATGTCTAAACAAGGGTCTCTAATCGATTAGAGGAAATTCTTTGCCCTTGT
>JAJCYJ010000347.1 GCA_029262975.1 Saprospiraceae bacterium | reverse complement strand
TCTTCTGGAATATATAAATCTTCCTCCAGATCTATAGGCAGAATCTACTTCATCAGGATACACATCCAAAAGGTTTTGTGCTCCTACTGTAAATGACAAGTTAGAAGAAAAACTATAGCCTACACTCAAATCTGTTAAAATTTTTGGTGAGTTATAGGGATCTCTATCTGCATTACTAAGAATATTCAATTCACTATCAAAAATACCATCATTGGTAGCTTCTGTTGTCTCACCGAAATAGGTATTACGCAAGTAGAAACTAAATTTATTGAGGTCTAAAGTATTACTCAAAGTAAGCTTAGTACGTGGAACCGCCTGCTCCAGGTATAATCTTGATTCCTGGTTAAAGTAGGTGCCAACGAGTCCTTTCTGTTCTAAGAGTGGAGAAGCTTTAATACCCGCATCCTGATCCCATTCAGTCTTAGAAAATGTACCGGCGAGGTTATTACGCAATATGGTATTTTCATTAATTGCAACAGTATGAGATAGAACGATATCCAATCCTCTTGATTTTGTATTAATAGCATTTGAGAAGAATGTCGCTGCACCAGCTCCAGCCTGATCAAATATTAATTGAAGCTCCGGATCACTGCCAGCACTAAAGGCTCCTGTCAAGATAATACGATCATCAATATTCACCTGGTAGGCATCTATTGTCAATTTCATATTAGCGTCTGGCATTTTAGCGGTAAATCCAAGACTCAAACTACTTGAAGTCTCTTCCTGCAATTGAGGAATACCTAACAATTGCGCAGCACGAGAATTATTAGAAAAAGTACCTCTTTCTTGTGGCACTGATACGCCATTAATCAGCGTGAAAATTGTTGATGTTTTATTGAAATTAATCTGATGTAACGATGGTGCTCTAAACCCAGTACTATGCGCACCACGGAGCGCAAAATTGTCATTTACCTTATATCGGGTTGCTATTTTATAATTAAAAGTTGAACCGAAATCAGAATAATCTTCGGCGCGAACTGCACCCTCGAGTAAAAATGCATCACTTATATCAAATTCAATATCAAAATAACCAGCAATAGATGATCTTCTGGCATCAATAAAATTTTGTGGTAAAAATCCTGCAAAACATTGTGATCCGGCAGGTCTGCTTCTACCAAGAATATCAGTAGGTAATGAGGAATCGTCTGTTGTTGGAGTTACGAGGCTCCCATTGACATCATAGTTTCCATAAGATCCCTCTGTACCAGGAATTACATTATAATTTTCATAACGATATTCTGCACCAAAGGCTACATTGATTCCCTTCATAGATCCCACCTCTTCAAAATATTGAGTTATGTCAAAATTGGAAGTATTCTGGATAAAACTATGACCTCCGATATTAAACGAAGTCGGAGATGATGCACCCAAAGTTGCATTGTGGGTATTTGTCATTCTGTATAAAAATGTGTTAGATCCAAATGTATTACTGAAGTCTACACTCCAATCATTTATCTCACCCCTTATACCCGCAGAAAATGACTTATCTGTGATATCTGAATTAATTCGGGGTACCGTACCGTTAGGCCAAATCGCAGTAGTAGTCCTATTTTGATTAGGTAATCTATAAAAACATCCGGATTCTCCATTACGATATCCCATGCCACCGAAACTGTATAATTCCAGGTTTTCGCCTAATGGAATAGCCATGTTCATAAAAAACTGTCCGCCTCTGAGATCGGATTGTCCCACTCTCATATTATAATCAGACCGTTGCTGCCCCCTTATATTTAACTCGTCGGAAGTTGCATCAGCACCAAGTATCCCTGATATCTCACTAAGGCTGCCAGCCGCTGCTATTGTAGCTTTTGAAGTACCATCAAGATAACCGACTTGCTGTGCGAAAGTCTGTACTTCAGCAAGAGATAATGAGCTTATATCAGCACCTGCACGAGCTGCAATTCGTTCAACGCCATTATATACGCTAAAAATATCGCCTTCCCATTCGATCATCCTGTTCGTAGATCCCCTGGCGGAGTATTCTCCTGTTAAATTTATAAATCCTCCTTTGTCTCCTAAAGGAAGGCCATAATTGAGTCCAATATTTAAGACCTCACCATCAACATTTTTCGTTTTGCCTTCAAATGGCCCTATCCCGCTGGTAAAATTGCCCCCGGTAGTTAGATTCACTTGCAGTTCATTGACTGATTCTTTCAGTCTGAGGTTAATAACACCTGCGATAGCATCGGATCCGTATTGCGCAGCGGCTCCATCTCTCAACACTTCTACATTCGAAATGGCAGTAGCAGGAATAGCATTTAAATCTGTACCTACGCTTCCGCGCCCAAATGTACCATTGACATTGACCAATGAAGAAGTATGTCTCCTTTTACCATTGACAAGCACAAGGACCTGATCCGGACCCAATCCTCTCAATGACGCCGGATCAATGTGATCGGTTCCATCTGAAATAGTCTGGGTATTAGAAGAGAATGAAGGGGTTGTGCTATGTAATAACTGATTCATGCTCGTCTGTGGTGCTGCCAGAGACAGCTTGCTTACATTGATGACATCAATTGGCACAGGTGAATCAGTATTCGTTCTATTCGGTGAACGGGTTCCCAGTACAACCACCTCATCGAAGAGTGTTCCTTCAACTAAAGTAATGTTTTGGGTGGCCGTTCCGCCAGCAGCTACAGTGACCTCACTTATACTAGAATTATAACCAACATAACTCGCTTGAACGGAGTGTGTACCTGCAGCGACCGTTATTGAATAAGTTCCATCAAGATCT
>JAJCYJ010000346.1 GCA_029262975.1 Saprospiraceae bacterium | reverse complement strand
GGATTTTGCAAGTAGCAAAGAATGAGTACATCATGGCTATGCGTTGTGCTGCTTTATGTGAACCAGCAAACAAGTAATTTTTCCTACCCAATGCCAATGGGCGTATTTTATTTTCTATCAAATTGTTATCTAATTCAAATCGTCCATCATCGAGACATCTGATGAGTTTGGGCCATTGATTTTGGGTATATGACATGGCCTTACCAATGGCACTTTTGGGAGCAACCTTTATGCTTTCCTCTTGGATCCACTTTTGTAGACTTTCCATTAAGGGCTTCACATATTGCTTTCTATAATCCTTTCTATCTTCCGGAGTGTGTGCTTTACACTTAACTTCATGACGGTATACTTCTTTGAATATACCCAAGGCATGTTCTGAGCGGACTTTATCATTATTTAGTGCTTCATAGAATTTTCGCCGTGCATGCACCCAACATCCTATGAGGCTGATATCTGCCATGATCCGCTCTAATTTATTATAGCTACTATATCCATCGCATTGTACTACCCCCTTATATGTCGAGAGAAGTTCTTTGGGTGCCTGAGCACTGCGGTTCCTATGATAATGGAATAATACCAAGCCTGCCGATGGACTATGATATACCCATTGATACCCTTGATGGGAAGTGCCTCGCTTGTTTTTGTCCAGCACCTTCATGGGTGACTCATCACCTTGTATATAAGTACTTGTTAATAATTGTTGTTTTAGAATTTCATAAAGTGGCTCAAGTAGAGTGCATACTGCAATGAACCAATCATTGACAGTACTTTTTGATGGCTCCCAATAAAAATCTCTTTTAAATCTCTGTATTTGTCTATAAAAGGGCATGTGATCGATGAACTTACGCACTATTATGTGGGCCAGTAACCCTGGTTCTGCGATACATTTTTCTATGGGTCTGGATGGCAAAGAGGCAATGACTACCTTTTTGTTGTTGTCATCCTCATCTTGTCCTTTTACAGCATACTTGGGTCTAATGGTGACCACTTTAATTAGGGAGGCTGGCGTATAATCTAAGGTCTCTGTAATTAACTCACCGATCTTTACCATCCTAGTGATATCTTCTTGCGGCTCTATAATTACTTCCCTGGTGGGCAGATGGGCAGGTAGAACGTTTCTTCCGTTGTGATTGGAATTTTTCTTTCGAGTATAGGTAATCTGCTCGGTAGTTTGTACTACTGGCTCTTCCTGTGGATCGGCAAATAAATTACCCTGTTCCGCAGCAATTTCTTGTCCTTTAAAGCGCTCAGACTTCGATCCGAAAATAAGTTTTTTTAACTGAGCATTTTCAAATTGTAATTGCTCAATCTTAGCCTTTTTTTCTAAAATTTCTGCCTCCTTGTTTGCTATTTGCTCTTCTAAGCTCACGATACATATAAAACGAAATGCTTTTTGCCCTAGTGTGTAGCATACCGCTTTTTTCGCTTTATTTTTTCCAATCTGATTCCTCTGACCATTAATACCAATGTTTCCCAACTCATCTGTAGCTTCATCCCTTCTTGACGACTGCCTGGCAGTTCAAATGTGCCTTGCTCCAAGCGCTTATAGTATAATACAAAACCTCCCTGATTCCATACCAAGATCTTTAACTTGTCACGCCTACGATTGACGAACAGATATACACTCCCATCCATCGGATTTGATGACATGCTATTGCTCACTATTCCACTCAATCCATTAAATCCTTTGCGCATATCAGCTATCCCACGATACAGATAATATCGATGATGTTCACTCAATCCAAACATCCCTAAATAGGTATCTCTATTGTTAAACCATCAGAAGCGCAGATCCTTATTACACGTTCAGATTTAGAGATCGTTAACCCTATGGGTGAAAAATTATCCGGATTAAATTGTTCATCTTCCGATCGGGCCTTCTTTAGGTAATAGCTCACCATACTTGATGACATCCCTATCTGCTCGCCGAAAGCTTTTAACGTCAGCCCAGATTGGGCATAACTATCAGCTAATTCTTTGTAATTTACTCGCATCCTTTTTAAAGCCGAAGGTCGGACGCCTTAACTGCAATTACAAGATGTAGTTAGACGGACGGATACAGTGTTTCAATAATCTACAGAAAAAAATAAGCTCATCGAAATAGATTAATGCCGAAGTATTCCAATTATTAAAAATAAGATTTGCCCGTTCCCGTAAATTCTAAAACAAAATTGAGTGATCACTCAATTTCTTATGATAGTCATTTTCGTATTACAGAAGTGTAATACGAAAATGACATACCCAAGTGACTTTAATTTGGCTATCTAAAAGAAGAAAAACGGGGGTAGAGTAGGGTATTGTTTTCGCCTTCTGACATACGGAAGGCGAAAATGTAACCCTGTAGGCACTAAATCTCAGATAAGCATGATAACATCTATATCGCCACAAAATTCGTATTATCGGAGTTGGTTGTGCTTCAGCTACCTTGTTGTACTTATATCACTTTACAATGACAAAAAATTTTGCCCGATTTAATAATACTTCATGGCCTGATATCAGGATATTGATAAATATATGCTCGACATTTTTCCTTTTGATATTGTCATCACCTTTAGCTACTCAAAACGTTGATAGTTTACGGGCCTCGCTTTTTCATTCCAAGGGTGAGACGAAGGTCGACCAATTAAACAAGTTAGGCATTGCGCTCTCTTTTAACAGTCCTTCAGAATTTGAAGAAGGTCTACGACTTGCAACTGAGATTGAGTATGTACGCGGCATCGCGGATTCAAATACAAACTTAGGAATTTACTATAGTTATTTTGGAGAAGATGAAAAAACGGAATATCACCTACAAAGGGCGATTGAAATATTTGAAAGAATCAATTGTATTTGTGAAGACCATTTGTATGCCTTGGATGCCTTTGCAACATTGAAACATGACAAAAGACAATATCGGGAAGCGATCGATTATGCAGTGCGAATGTCAAATATCGCAGAGCAATACGGGATGATAGAGTTTTTGGTTAATGCTGAACAGACATTGGCAGAAGTCTATGGATCAATTCAATACCATGAAAAAGATTATGTTCACTCAAAGAAAGCACTGAAGTTCGCAGGCAATTTAGATAATCCCGACTTGTTAGCTGAAACAGAATTCTCGATGGGGGCATATTTTCTGGAAGCAGATCAGTTAGATAGTGCGATTTATTTCTATCAGAAATCGCTAGCCCAATTAGAAAGTAGTGAAAAATTTGGTCATCAGTCGTATTTTGTGCCTGCTATATGGGGCGACTTGGCTTTCATTCATTTAAAAAAGGGGAAATATGAGGAAGCCGTCGAAGTCGCAATGAAGAATCTTAAAAGACAGGAGGACGTTAATAATGAACGTCTTATTATCAAGGATATATCAACTATTGCCACAGCTAACTTGCACCTTAGTCAATTACTTCAAGCGCAACTATATGCTCAAAAGGGGATTGATCTCGGTGTTGATCTCTTGGAGTATGAATACTTGTCAGAATTACATGACGTCCAAAGAAGCATAGCAGAGATCAAAGGAAATTTTTCTAATTATCTCATCCATAATAAGGCATATGAAAAATATAAAGATAGCTCGTCAAGTGCTGAAAGAATTAAACAAATCGCAGGACTAAAAGCAAGATATGATATAGAGAAAGAACAAGAGCTTAATGTCATTCTCAAAGATCGTAATGAACTGTTATCTACTAAATACTTTCAAGCAATTATAGCTGCCATCAGCTTGCTTCTTATAGCACTAGTGTTTTCATTTCTATTTTATCGAATACGAAATCAAAAAAGAACCATTGAGAAACAAAGTAATGAACTTTCGATTCTGAATGCCGCCAAGAACCGGCTCTTTGCAATCATTGGTCATGATCTGCGAGGCCCGCTCTTCAGTCTTCAAGGATTAGAAGATCAGATCAGCTATTTGCTAGAGACACAACAAATGGATCGATTAAAACAACTCAGTAACAACATCGACAAATCTGTACAATATTTGACGGACACCTTGAACAATTTGCTTAATTGGTCAATGCATCAGATGGGTAAATTCCCTTATCGCCCGGAGTCAGTATTTATAAAAGAAATCGTTGAAGATGTATGTGGATTATTCAGAAACAATGCAATAGCCAAAACTGTAAAGCTTGAAATAGATATTCCCGATGGAGATCAAGTATATGTAGACCGAAATGCGATTAGCACAATTCTGCGTAACCTGATGAGTAATGCAATTAAGTTCACCTCAAAAGGAGGAATAGTACTAGTGAGTGGCTCCACTGAAAATGGAATGGTGAAATTGTCCGTGAGTGACAACGGCATAGGCATGTCATCTACTCAAGTAGATCAAATCATGTCAGGTTTCACTGTTAACAGAAACATCGGAACAAAAGGTGAAAAAGGCAATGGTTTGGGTTTAACTCTAGTGAATGATCTAATTGTACAAAACAAAGGAAAATGGTCTGTCCAAAGCCAGAAAGCTAAAGGAAGCACTTTTGAAATACGCCTCCCAATAACTGCATGAGGCTCATTGAATGGAACACTAGTGTCATAGTTTGTAAGCAGAATAAAATTTTCTACTTAACATAACGCAAATTATAAGTTTTTGTAAAGTGCTGAACTTGTTTTTCCCATTATTGAATGGGAGAAAATAAGTATTTCCGTACCCAATAAAATACCGCAGAGTGAAACAATCCCATTTTCCTATCCGCACTTAACTCGAATCTTGAACTAACTTTGACTACACCAATCATGTCTTGGCAGATGCAATCAATCAGGCATCTGGTATTGCATAATCTATAACAACTTCGTCGTTATGTAATCTGAGTGAGTCGAGAAAATTACCTTTTGGTTTTTGAATCACCCAACTTGCAGAAAATTATGCGACTTATGAGACTCCTTCTCTTATTGTTTTTATTCGCGATTACTAGTATTTGTAATAGGACTATTGCTCAAACCAATATGTCTGCGTCTGCGAAGGAAGACAAAATATCCTGGAGTATTTATATTTTGAACTCTGCACACCTGGAATCAACGAGGAGCCCAACATCGGATACATGGAGTGATATTGGTTTTGGGGGAGGAATGATGTATCAGTTTGATTCTGGATTTGGCATAAACACCCGGATTAGTTTCAGACAATGGGATCGATTTGGTTTCGACAAATCCTCCATCCCACTTTATGTAGGTCCATTTTATCAATTTCGGAAAGATTCAAGATTATCGTTTGCTCTATATGGGGGTGTTGGTCCAGCATTGATATGGGGGAATGATTATGCCAGTATTTTTGGAAGTTTTGATTTTGGCGTTGGGGTATATTTGCCTGCCTGGTCAAACAACGAGGTGTTTGTTCGGGCAGGATTTGCACAAGGCATGAGTTTTAATTCCGGGTTTAATTATTTAGATTTTACTTTTGGGTTGCGGTTGTAGAGTTTCAAATCACCTATCTAATAATCTGTAAAAAATAACCCTCTTTTGAAAATGAGATCACATAAATTTCTTAGAAGAATATAGAAGTCTTTTGTACCAATGATCCATGGCAGAGGTAAACAAATTCAATTCTTAGCCTCTTAGAGTGGGTACTAATTACTTTTTCATAAAGTAAAAAGAAAATTATTTCTATTTAATAATGAGAAAAGTTAGGATTTGCAGAATTAAAAGAAGCGTTGGATGAGTGAAGCGTAATCACGCCCTTGGGGTGATCAGAAGTCTGGGGGACTTCTGGCTAAACGAACCTCGAAGAGGCTGGCAGCTAAACTACTAAAAAGAATTGCTCGTCTCCCTTCGGGTTCAGTTGCTTCAGAGTGCTCTGGCACTCTGACTTCAAATACTTTGAAGAATGCTCCTTCATTTTGCGATAGAAAAAAAATGAACATATGCCAAGAGTTACGGTAAATATTAGTCTACCCACAATAAAGGGCGTAGAATCTTATAGATCGCAAATAAAACTTGTTAACTAATGATAAGAACCGTTTCTGATGAAAATCTGTTAAAGGTCATATTAACAATATTATTTTTGGGGTGTCTATTAGACTGGGATTATGGCTATTATCAGTTAGTTCGTTTTATTGGAATGATAGGGTTTGCCATGTTGGCTTATTACGAATATCCAAAGAAATCCATTTGGATGATTGTCTGGATTTCATCCGCTATATTAATCAACCCTTTAGTTAAGATTTCCCTTGGCAGAACAATTTGGAATATTGTTGACGTAGTTTGGGCTGTACTTTTGATAGGATCGATTTTTTCAAAAACCAATCATGAGCATAAATCAAAGGAGGATGAATATTAAAGTATATTTCGGGAGCACCATAGATATAAGGAGAATTGTAAACAGATGAATTTAAATGAATTAAATAGTAGCCAAAGAAAAGCGGTCACCTTTGATGGGAAACACCTATTGGTTCTTGCGGGTGCCGGCACAGGGAAAACGAAAACAATTATTGCCAGAGCAGCCTATTTGATTTCTGAAGGTGTAAGACCGGATAAAATACAAATACTGACATTTACAAAGAGGGCCGCAGCGGAAATCGTGTCCAGGGTGAAATCTAATTTAGAAGTCAATCAAGCTACCTCCTTAAACGGATCTACATTTCACTCCTGGTGTAATCAACTGCTCACAAAATTTCCTAACCTTTTTGGAACCAAATCATTTACGGTAATCGACCAGGATGATCAACTGAGTATTATGAAAATGGTCTGCGGCAAAAACTATATCGAATACAAGGACTTAAGGATAAAGGCACAACAATTAATCGATTTATTCTCCTTCGCGAGAAACACCAAGAGGAACCTGACTGAAACTATAAGACTGAAACTATTTGGAAATCTAACAGATGAAAGCACGAATCTGAGTATACAGGAAATAAAACCCTCGATAGAAACTATTCTCCGGGGTTATCAAGCGAAAAAGATAAAGCATAAATATTTAGATTATGATGATATGCTACAGGTCGTAGCCGGCAGATTACAGAAAGACAAACAAGCAAAAAATATCGTTGGCTCTTTATTTGAACACATCCTGGTAGATGAAATGCAGGACACCAATCCTTTACAATGGGAGTTATTAAGCCCCTTTCAGGAAATGAGTCATTTGTTTTGTGTTGGAGATGATGCCCAGTCAATTTATTCTTTTCGAGGTGCTGATTTCAAGAATGTCCATTCATTTAAGGAGAGAGTAGCTGATTCAGAAGTATATGTTCTTCAGGATAACTACAGATCTACACAGGAAGTATTAGACGTATCTAATTGGTTATTAGAAAAGTCTCCGATTGAGTACAATAAAAAATTAATCTCTGTCAGGGGAAAAGGTAGTTACCCAACAATTATCAATGTGCAAAATGAATGGGAGGAAGCAAATTGGATAGCAGATAAAATCATCGAAAACTTTACAAGTAAAGACAAGACATATTCTGATCATCTTGTTTTGTCTCGCTCACAGTACTACACCAAAGCGCTGCAAGCCGTCTTCATTCAGAATAAGATTCCCTATGTCACATTTGGAGGAAGAAAATTCATGGAATCAGCACATATCAAGGATCTCATAGCTGCGATGAGAGTAGTAAACAACATTGACGATGAAATTGCATGGATTAGATTTCTCACCCTTTGGGAAGGAATCGGTGAAATTAAAGGTGCGAGATATATTCAGGAGATGTCCAATCTGGATACGATCGAAGAATGTATTGAACGGTTATCATCCATCGTAATTGATGGAGCCGGATCAATAATTTCCGAAGTGCTAACTGCTATCTCAAATCATAGGGATGATTTGTCATTATCTGTTCAAAGAGCTTTTGAATTAATGGAAAAGCGACTGTCAAAAAAGTATATTCAAGATTGGGAAAATAAAAGAAGGCCTGACTTTCCCGTATTGACTATACTTGCTGAAAGCTATTCTACGCTGGGTGAATTTATTGCAGAATGCACTTTGGATAATGCTACAAAAATTAATAATTCACCAACTTTACAAGGCTCTTTAATTAAGAAATCAGAAGCTAAAGACCATGTGATTATTTCAACCATACATTCTGCCAAGGGATTAGAATCAGATATTTGTTTTGTATTAAATGTTTCTCCTAAAGCTTATCCTTCTTCATGGTCCATTGGAAATGAAAATGAAGTAGAGGAAGAAAGACGGGTTTTGTATGTCGCGTTAACGAGGGCCAAAAATGAATTGATTATCACGCGGAATGTCAATTCTTTATATGCCGAATCAAAGGATATTGATGCCCTACCAGAGAAGAACAACAGTTCTAATCGTAAATCCGTTGATTCCTACTTTTTGAATGGACTGCCCGACAATCTTGTTGTTCAAGAGACCATTGGACGAACAAAAAAAGAAGTGAAAGATATAGATACTCCAAATCCCCTGGATATATCGTTAGGGATGGATTTTAGTTGAACAATACATGCGAATAATAGCCGCTATACATAATTATCTGTTTTATGACATTCCTTGGCTGTTTTCAATCAAGGACTGAGCAGGAGGCCCAAGTATATTTTCTAACAATTACGGATTCATTTCTAAGAATGAAAATAGTACAATATCTTTCTATGGGGCCCAAGGACTTTTGGCTATTGAATGGCATCACCT
>JAJCYJ010000345.1 GCA_029262975.1 Saprospiraceae bacterium | reverse complement strand
CTTTTTTGATCCCTGGTTTGAATTATTTAAATTCAAAAAGGGAGATACTGAATATGGTATCGGCTGGCTTCCACTGGGAGGATATGTGAAAATATCAGGCATGATCGATGAAAGCTTTGACAAAGAACAAATGGAGGGTCCCCCACAACCCTGGGAATTCAGGTCTAAAAAGGCATGGCAGCGATTGATAATCATGCTGGGAGGGGTTACCGTAAATTTCGCCCTTGGCATCATTCTGTTCGGACTAATTCTTTTCACCTGGGGAGAGCAATATCTAGCTAACGAAAATGCAACTTATGGCATAGCAGTTACAGAATATGGTGCAGAATTAGGACTTGAGAATGGAGATAAGGTGTTGTCAGTAGGGGATTTTGATATTGATAAATTTGGGCCTTCAGAGGTAATAAGACATATCATCATTGACGGAGCAAGAACAATCACTGTCGAGAGAAATAATCAAAAAGTAGATTTAAATGTACCTGATGAGATCGCGATGACCCTGTCCAGTTTTGAAAATCAGGATAAGATGCTCTATACAGTTCGGGTGCCTAACACAATTGCCATTCTTGAAAAAGGATATCCTGCCGAGCAATCCGGGTTAAAGGCTAATGATCAAATTATCTCTATTAATGGTAACCCTACTCCCTTTTATGATCAATTTACACCGCTGACATCTCAACTAAAAAATCAATCGGTATCTATCGGATATCTCAGAGCCGGTGATTCATTGACCACACAAGTCACCTTGGATTCATTGGGAAAATTAGGTTTCTATCCATACGGTCCCGCCAAGTACTATGATCTCAGTGATGAGAGATATGGTTTAGGTGAAGCGATGGTCGGAGGCTGGAACAAATCATGGGGTTTTCTGGGTGATCAATTGAAAGCCTTTGGAGAAATGTTCAAGGGCAATATCAAAGCCACAGATTCTTTAGGAGGCCCTATTGCGATCGCTACAATGTTCAAAGACAAAGACAATCCGACTAATTGGAATTGGCAGAAATTTTGGAATCTGACAGCCATGCTATCTATTATTCTTGCATTCATGAATCTTTTGCCCATCCCTGCATTGGATGGAGGACATGTGATGTTTTTATTATGGGAAGTACTGACAGGAAAAAAACCAAGTGACAAAGTTTTGGAATATGCAACGATGGCCGGTTTTATTATCCTTATGCTTTTTATGATTTTTGTATTTGGAAATGATATTGCGAGACTATTTCGATAATGAATAATTATTTCAAATTCTTTGGGATGGAAGAGTCATTTGATATTGACCTGTCATTACTTAGAAAAATCTATATTGCTAATAGCAAGAAATTTCATCCGGACTACCATACACTGGAGAGTGAAGAGGAGCAAAATAAAGTATTGGAATTATCCACTCTAAATAATGAAGCGTGGAAAACACTTTCCGATCGAAATAAAAGAATCGCTCATATCCTCGATATAAATCAGGCTATGCCAGAAGAGGGCAAAGCCCAAGTTCCGCAAGACTTTCTGATGGATATGATGGACATCAATGAAGGATTGATGGAATTAAAATTTGACGAAGATCCAGCAAAAAAAGATGCGCTGCTTTCTACGCTGGATCAAATTGTTCAAGACATAGAAAAAGAAGGCAACACAGCTATGTCAACCTGGAATGATAATCGAAGTAAGGAAGCACTATTATCCGTCAGAGATTACTATCTCAAATTAAAATATATTATCCGGATAAAAGAACAGTTGAGTAGTCAAGCACAGTGATCGTTACTGCTCTTCAAGAAATATTTCTTCAAACCTTTGAGGCAGATATTCTTTTCAAATGTTCTCGGTAATGGAACATATATGTTATAAACTTTTTTGTCTTTAATATAGGCCTGCCGATTTGGCGCAAGTATCTGCTGATTTCATACATGCTTTTTAGATGAGCGTATATGATCTTATACTTTTCTGAAATTGGAATATTCTGATCATAGATAGACAATGGCTCACTTGTAATTGTATTGACTTCTATTATTTTAAATTGACCATCTAATAATCCCTCCCAGGTGTCATACTTTATATCCAATCTGCCATAATATAAATTGAGCCCACTTAATGATTGTTCTATAATCATCAGTAATTCAGGGCTTATAAGGTGATTTGCAGCACTTATTTTTGCCCCCCTGCAATGCGCTCCTATAGGTTCAATAATTAATTCCTGGCCCTTATCCAAAATCGTATTTTTCAAATCATATCTCTCAGCAATATTATTTTCATTAACAGCAGATACGATATTTCTTTTTAATATAGTTTTCAAATCTGAAAGACCATCACCTACTATCGTTGGGAGTCTTTTTATTCCAATAGAAGTTATCCTGGCCGTATTATTATCAGGATTCTTGACATAAAAGATACCACATTCATTGAGGGAGTCAATATATTGCTGGAGCAGTATATCATAATTGGCCTGACTACAATATTCAATTAATTCAGTATGATTATTTATTAAAATGGCACCCAATCCTCTTTTTCCTACATTGGGTTTTACAATAATCGGATATTCTAATCCGTATGCTTCTGATAATAGGATATTCTTAATTTTAAAAAAATCCTCAGATCTCAAAAGCGCTGTG
>JAJCYJ010000344.1 GCA_029262975.1 Saprospiraceae bacterium | reverse complement strand
TCACGGCCTGCGTGCCTCTGGTATGCCTGCATGCCTGTGGCATGTTCATTCACTTCGAGCACATTCGTACTCGACCCCTGTCGGGGCACGTTCACTCATCCAACGCTTCATTTGATCCAGCATATCCTAATCGATTTCTTACATTTAGATGAGATAAGTGAATGTTTATAATTGGATTTAATCATTATGACCCACTTTAAAAGACTAAGAGCCTATATGTGTATCATTTATTAATTAACGGGTTGAGCGGTTGTCAAATAATCTCGTAATCTTCAATTGTTTTTAAGAATCAGAGAATTTTGTTTTTATGAGAACAGATCATAGCTCTGAAGGAGCGTTTTTCTAACAGCCAGGGATGCAATCCCTGGTTCGAAATTACAGTTTGTTTAGAATTGGCATTATTTTTCATAAAAATCATGACAATTCTAATTTATGCAATATGATTTAACCGCTCAACGAGTTAATTATGTAATTTGCCAAGAGCATTTATTTATCAAACCACACAGGATATGTATCAAAGTTATAAGTTAATCATCCTCACATTCATTTGTCTGCTTGGATTTGCTGGAAATGGAATTGGTCAAGAAACAAGACAGTCTTCCTGGGCAAAAGAATTTAATCAGGATAAATTATACCTACCCATTTTAGACTTCTATCATCCAGATGCTGGAATAGATTATGGTGATGGTCTATATCACTCAAGAAATGATATCTATCTTACCTTAATCAACCTGAAAGCAGAGTCGAAAAATATCGAATCGGTACAAATTGTAGCCAGTGATAAGGGCAGGAATAACGACATAATGGAAATTGGTTTATTTAAATCAACAACTTCGAAAGCGTCATATTACTTTATGACTGGTTGGAAGTTTGAAAACAATGTCTATCTGAAGGAAATGGAATTTATTAGAAAATATGAAAATCCTAAAAAAGAGGATCTCAAAGGAATTACCAAATCAAGAATCGAATGGATGAAATATTCCAACGCACATGCTCCTGCAGATTTAATCAATAATGTTTATACTTCGGAAACCCAGTATTATAATAACGGTCACTTGTCAGAAGGTCGAAGTGAGTTAATACAGCGATACGACTACATGTCCTCGAATAATTGGTCGATAGAATTAATTCCAGTAAAAACTGTTCAGCTAAGCGATCATCTTGCATTTGAAATAGGAACATATATCAGTAATGGACAAGGTCAGTACATGTTGGTTTGGGAGAAAGGTGACGATGACATTTGGCGCGTCGCGTTTGATTTCAATTTTTAATAACTGAAATTTATTAGAATAATTAAGTAATAAGGAATGAATTGAGTATTCAAATTAAAAAAAGATTTCATCACTGCATAGTTTCAATAATCCTATTGAGTGCGCTCACTTCTTGTCAGAAGCCTCCTATAGAAAACCTACCCGATTTCATCTTTTGTGAAAATAACAAGTTAGAAAAAGAACCTGGGCTTTCACAGGCTTTACTAAAAGTTGATTCTATAATTGGAGACAAAACGGGCGTATATGTCTTTGAAGAGGGAGAAGATGCGATCATTTCCAGGGCATGGTTGAGCCAACAGGCTGATCAAAAAATTGATATCCAGTATTTTATATTTTCTGAAGATAACATAGGCATTATTGCATGTGACTACATGCTAAAAGCCGCATGCAGAGGTATTAAAATACGGTTAATCATCGATGACCTTATGCTTAATGTAAACCCAGAATATGTATTGGCACTGGACAAGCACGAGAATATTTCTATCCGTATTTATAATCCTAATTTAAACATTGGAAAAAATATCGGCTCTAAAATATATAATACCGTTACGGATTTCAGAGGAGTTAATCAAAGGATGCATCACAAAACATTTATCGTCGATGATCGTGTCGTCATCACGGGTGGCAGAAATATTGCGGATGAATATTTTGATTATGATCACGAATACAATTTCAGAGATAGAGATGTACTCCTCGCGGGAAATAAGGTCCTGGAGGTAGCAGAAAAATTTGAAGGATTTTGGAATAGCCCATATGCCGTATCGATATCTGATTTGGTTAATTTTTCAGATGAAGATTATAATTATGAAAGCGTGTATTACTGGATACGAGAATATTCGAATAATCCCTTAAACTTTTGGCCCCAAATTCGAGATGAAATTCCCTTTGCTTTTGATAAAATGTTGAACACCGGAAAATTCTATATTGTCGATAGTGTCGATTATGTGTCCGATATACCTGGAAAAAATAGTGAAGTTGAAGGTTTGGGTGGTGGCGGCAAAACGACAGACGCTTTAATTGATCTTATTAATAATGCAAAATCAACAATTTATATTCAGACACCCTACTTGGTTACAACTGAATTAAGTCTTGGTCCTTTTCGGAATGCGGTAAACCGGGGAGTCGACATACATATATTGACTAATAGTCTTTCTTCAACTGACAATGTGGAAGCATTCAGCGGCTACCAGCGTAATCGAAAGAGGATTCTTGAAACAGGTGTTCACATTTATGAATATCGCCCGGATGCACAAGTACGTAAGCAACTCATGACAAGTGAGCTCCAACGTCGACTCAACTTTCAACCCATCTTTGGGTTGCACGCCAAATCAATGGTGGTAGATAATCACATAGCTGTGATAGGTACATTTAACCTTGACCCAAGAAGTGCACACCTCAATACTGAATGTATCACAATTATTTATAATGATGACGTCGCAAAAGACATGACGACAATTATGAAAATCGAACAGCAACCAGAAAATGCATGGCGTACAACATTGCAAAGTAATCCTGATGAATTTGCTGGTCTTGGCAAGCGATTTAAAGCCTTCACGAGGAGAATAGTACCGAAGTCTATTCTATAAATGCCTATTCAACATAACTTTATTGGAGATAAGTACATCTAAAAAGGGGTATTCAGCTAATCACTAAAAAGTTGATTATCAAATAATAATGAGACTGTGAGATAGATTTAGTTCACACTTTTCATTAAATATTGATTAAAAATGGGGTATTGATTTATATCGGGATAAAACTTCAATGGCATTACCACTCAAATTATTTGTGACTTTTTCTATCGCCAAAAATGCCTGCCGACCTTTGGTGGGTCACCAAACTCACGATTTCCGCGCTGCCTGAATCCTGCCCCAGCCATCAACACTGGCTACCGCCATTCCAACCAAAGGTCGGCAGGCTCTTCATCAAAGACTATCGTCATAGGTCTTTTCAAGACTTCATTTCGTTCACCCATCAACCCACATCATGCGGCTTTCCACGCCCGCCATACTAAGATCTTTTCGTTTTCTTTATAAAACTTCTACTCTTCTCCTTACTCCTGAATGTCCCTAAAAAGGTTTTACACTCTATATAGTGGGTAGATCAATATTCACTTTAACTCTTGGCATATGTTCATTTTTTTTCAATCGCAAAATGAAGGAATGATTTTCAACCTTTGTTGCAACCAATGTGCCAGAGTACATTGGAATGACTGAACCCGTCAGGGGGAAGAACCAATACTTCATTTTAAGTTGAGCTACTAGCCTCTTCGAGGTTCCCACCAAAGGTCGGCAGGCCCTAAGCCAGAAGTCCCCCAGACTTCTGATCTCGCCAAAGGGCGTGATTGCGCTAAGCACATCCCAACGCTTCTTTTGATTCTGCAAATCTTAAGTTTTCTCCTTATTAAATAGAAATAAATCAATTGTTACTTTATGAAAAAGTCATTCGTACCCACTCTAAGAGGTTAAGTACATCTAAAAATATTAGCAACTCATAGGATTAGCTGCTTTTTTAGTCTATTCAATTTAGAGGTTGGGTATGATTCGCACATTTCATCCCGTTTATTCCGGAAATCATCAAATTATGAGCACTTACATTTATGAGAATCAAAATTCTCAATCTTTTTACAGCATGGCGTGGATTGCATTTGTAATTTCTTTTATCGGGATGGGGCTTGGGATTTTTTATCTAGAATGTGACATGGCCATCAAAGGCTTTCTAATCATGTCATACTTGTTCAGTGTAACCTCTTGTTTTACTGTAGCAAAAGTAGTTAGAGACAAGCATGAGGCCGATCATTTTCTAAACAAAGTTGAGCAAACAAAAACAGAAAAATATCTCGCGGAAAACAGCCCTATTTTAAGTGGCATTTAAGAATACGATCTAAGCAGGTCTTATAATATTAGAAAAGCCAGGTCGATTTTAAAGTTCGACCTGGCTTTTATTATTTGATAAATACTTAAATCAGTATTCTAATTTAATACCCACTCATTTTTGCAAATCTGTCAAGATGATAAGAAAGTCCACCAAATAATTGAGCAACTACTCTCGCCCGTTTTAAGAAAAACCCTATCTCCTCATCATCGGTCATTCCAATTCCGCCAAACATTTGTATTCCTTCGTTGGTAGACAGTTGTGCAACTTTTATACACTTTACTTTGGCCATACTACAAAATGCAGGCGCCATAAAATTATTCTCATCCAGCGCATCTAACGCTTTAATCGTCAAACTTTTTGCAATTTCAATTTCACCATAAAGATCAGCGGCACGGTGCTGGAGTCCCTGGAAAGAACCGATGGCCTTATCAAATTGTCTTCTCTCCTTTAAATATTCGATGGTTCTTTCAAAAGCTTCAGACATGATTCCTACTAATTCTGCAGATAAGAGGGCATTAGCAGAATTGACGATGGTATCTATGATTTTTGATCCTTTGTCTATTTCGCCGACAATCTGAGCAGAAGAAACATTTACGTTTTCAAAAGAAAGCTTACTATAAAAACGACTGTCCATTAGAAATTCCTTTTCTATTGTCAGTCCTTCTGTAGCACTGTCGATCAGAAAGACCGTAATACCCTTCTCTGTAGCAGCCGTCACCAGAAACTGGTTCGCCACATGAGCGTCCATGACAACTTCTTTTGTGCCGTTTAAAATGAAATGTCCTTCCTTATTATCAGCCTTCAGTCCTGGTTGATTAGGTTTGAAAAAATCTCCTTCCTGAATGGCAAGGCTAACAACAGTTCCTTCTGCACATATGCTTTCAAGAGCTTTCACTTGCTCCTGGGTACCATATTTTTCAATTATGATAGAAGAAAGAACAACACTCAGTATAGGAGACGCAGAAAGTGATCTACCGGATTCTTCCATCAGTATGCCAAATCCTCTGTATCCAAAATTCAAGCCGCCATTTTCTTCTTTTACTGCTATCCCTGGCCATCCCATTTCAATCATAGCTTCCCATAAGGATGAAGCGTATCCAAGTTCATCCTCTTTGTCTCTTAATTCCCTCACTGTTGCAACCGGGGCACTTTTAAATAAGTCCTTAGCGGCATCTTTTAAGAACTGTTGTTCTTCAGTTAATACGTATCCCATACTAAATTTTGAATGTTAAACACCCGACTTACGAAGAAGGTAATCCGAGTAAATGCTTGGCAATAATGTTTAATTGAATTTCACTTGTTCCACCTTCAATAGAATTTCCTTTTGTCCGACAAAATTGCCTGGCAATCTTCCCATCCTGGTATTCCTTTCCTTCCCATGCAAGGGCAGATTTCCCCTCACATTCAAGTCTTAATTCGTATTTCCGTTTATTTAATTCGCTTCCATAATACTTCATAAAGGAAGATTTGGCTCCAATGCCCTGTCCTGATTTCATTTCTTGATTAATTCGATCAAGGGTAAACTTAAAAGCTGCTCCATCGATTTCCCATTCGGCAATTTGAGCTCTTAATATGGGGTCGTTCAATCTGCCATCTTCTCCTAATCCAATGGATTTCTTGGCATAAAATGATAGAGGAGTTCTTACGTCTGCATCTACGGCGCCGCTAATGGCAGATCTTTCATGAGTCAGCAAATATTTCGCAACTGTCCATCCTGCATTTTCCTGGCCAATCACATTTGACTTAGGAACCCGCACATTATCAAAGAAAGTCTCACAAAATGGTGACTTTCCA
>JAJCYJ010000343.1 GCA_029262975.1 Saprospiraceae bacterium | reverse complement strand
TTACCTCAAGCTTGTATGGATGCTGAGACGATCGATGATTTTTTTGAAGAATTAGACAATCATGACAGCTATTTTAGAAGTTTGATAGAGGAGGCGTATAAAAAACAGGCAAAGTTGAGATATGTGGCTTCATTGGAAAACGGAATGGCTTCAATCAATTTAGAAATGGTTACACAAGAAAGTCCTTTTTATAACCTCGCAAGCACAGACAATATGATTGTTTTTCACACTAAACGATATAAAGAAAGACCCTTGGTCGTTCAAGGTCCCGGTGCAGGGGCTGACGTAACTGCTGCAGGCATTTTTGCCGAAATAATACAGCTCGGAAATGCAAGAGCATAACTTCTTTATATTAAAGATTCTCTGACATTCTGACTGATTAATAATCTTATTGGTTATAATCTATGACATAGGGGCAGTATTATTCGTGATATAAATGATGGAACAGATATTGACTTATAAATTCCATTCAAATAATATTATGTTTTCAAATCTTTTCTTTTTAGATCAATTGTCGGATGATGCTGACTTTCCACCTATTATCACTTTCAATGATGAAGAGGAAGAAAGCAAGGATGTAAGTTTTCCAGAGAATTTGCCCATTTTAGCATTAAAAAATACGGTCCTATATCCTGGGGTTGTGCTTCCTATTACAATTGGTAGAGATAAATCAATAAAAGCTGTTAAGAAGGCCCACGAAGCAGATAAGTTTATTGCGGTCCTTTCTCAGAAGGACGTTGAAAACGAAGACCCTTCGGCTGATGAATTATTTGAGATAGGTACGATAGCCAAGATTATTAAAATGCTTAAAATGCCAGATGGTAGCACGACTGCTATTTTGCACGGCAGAATGAGATGCAGGAAGCAACAAGTTACCCAAGAGGATCCTTATTTAAGAGGCCGTTTTGAACGCGTTAAGGATGAAGCGGCTCTGGATGTTTTAGAATTTGATGCGATTATATCTTCGATCAGGGATAAGGCAGTTAAAATAATTGAGTTATCTCCTCAAATACCGTCAGAAGCATCTGCCATGCTTGAGAACATGAAAAACAATTCTTTCCTCATAAATTTTATCGCTTCGAACTTAAACCTGGAAGTTCCCGAGAAACAAGAAATGCTTGAGCTTTCTAATTTATCTGACCGGGGGCATACAGTATTAAAACATCTTAATTCGCAGTTACAACTTGTAGAATTAAGATCAAAAATCGAAAACAAAGTACGAACCGATATAGAAAAACAGCAAAGAGATTACTTCCTTAATCAACAACTTAAGACCATCCAGGAAGAATTAGGACAAAATCCTCAGCAGGCAGAACTTAATACTCTTGCAAAAAGGGCGAAAACCAAAAAATGGCCTGAATATGCAAAAGAACAATTCCTGAAGGAATACAATAAGGCTAAGCGTATCAATCCCCAGGTAGCGGAGTATTCTGTTACGCTGAATTATCTGGAGATGATATTGGATTTACCTTGGGAAACGTACACAAAAGATAACTTTGACCTTAAACGCGTTAGAAAAGTATTAGATAAAGATCATCATGGGTTAGAAGAGGTTAAAGAACGAATCATTGAGCACTTAGCAGTTTTGAAACTTAAAGGCGACATGAAAGCTCCAATTATTTGCCTTGTAGGGCCTCCAGGAGTTGGAAAGACCTCTTTGGGTAAGTCTATAGCCAGAGCGTTGAAACGAAACTTTGTGCGGATGTCTCTTGGTGGACTTCACGATGAAAGCGAAATCAGAGGCCATCGAAAAACATACATTGGAGCCATGCCTGGCAGGATTGTTAAGTCGCTTAAAAAAACAGGCTCATCCAATCCTGTTTTTATTTTAGATGAAATTGATAAAATAGGGAAGGACTTCAGAGGAGACCCGTCTTCTGCCTTACTGGAAGTATTGGATCCAGAGCAGAACGCCACATTTTATGATAACTATCTCGAAATGGAGTATGATTTATCAAAAGTCATGTTTATAGCGACAGCAAATTCTTTAAGCACTATTCAGCCCGCCCTGCTTGATCGAATGGAAATCATCCAGATCAGCGGGTACTCTACAGAAGAAAAACTGCATATAGCCACGAAACATCTTGTTCCTCAACAAAGAGAATCTCATGGACTTAAGTCAAAACATGTTTCCATATCCAAAAGTGTTCTTGAATCGATTATTCAGAATTATACGAGAGAATCTGGTGTAAGATCTTTAAGCAGAAGACTTGCAGGTGTGATGCGAAATGCCGCTAAGCGAATTGCCATGGACAATGAGACCAGGGTTGTCATAAAAAAGGACGATTTAACAGGAATCTTAGGACCATCAAGATTTTCTCGAGATAAATATGCCAAATTAAAAATGCCAGGCGTCGCTGTTGGTTTGGCTTGGACCCAAGTAGGTGGAGATGTGCTTTACATTGAGGCGAGCCTAAGCAAAGGAAAAGGCAAGCTGACTTTGACTGGCAACCTTGGAGATGTGATGAAAGAGTCAGCCACAACAGCGCTCAGTTATATAAAAAGCCATGCCGAAGAAATCGGGATTGATCATGTACTTTTTGAAGAACGTGACTTACATATTCATGTGCCTGAAGGAGCAATTCCAAAGGATGGACCGAGTGCCGGGGTGACAATGTTATCAGCAATAACTTCTATTTTAAAAGACAGACCTGTAAAACCTTTTCTTGCAATGACGGGAGAAATCACACTTAGAGGCCAGGTTTTACCTGTTGGGGGAATTAAGGAAAAGATTTTAGCGGCTAAAAGATCAGGGATAAAAAGCATTTTACTTTGTTCTGAGAATCAAAAACATATTGACCAGATTCCCAAAGAATTTATAAAGGATGTTTCTTTCATTTATGTTGACAAAATGGAAGATGTTCTAAAATATGCTATAACCCCTTAGGCGTTAAATGCCTGTTAAAATGCGATCGTTAGAGTGATTGCTTTACGGTGCACCGTTTAATTCATAACTTTGAACAAGATGACTAATCTCAAATACTTTATAATCTTAGTTTTACTTGTGCCCTCGATTATTCTGTCTGGTCAGGATGATGTAAAAGTCGTACAATTATCAGGCAAGGTAATAGGAGAAAACGGAAGCAATTTAATCTATACTAATATCGCGGTTAAAGGGACTTCAAGGGGGACTGTGTCGAATATAGATGGGTTTTTCTCTTTACCGGTTAGAGAAAGTGAAACAATCCAATTCAGCAGAATTGGATATGTACTGAAAGAATACCAGGTGCCTACAGGAATAAAAGGAAACTTGTTTTCAACTGATATTGTGCTTACAAAGGATACACTTTTTCTGCCCGAAGCGTTTATTTATCCCTGGCCGGACAAGGATTTTTTTGAAATAGAGTTTTTAGCCCTGGAAGTTGAAAACTATCTTGAAGATATAGCCAGTGCAAATCTTGCCCCAGAAAAAATGGAAATATTAAGACAAGTTCTTCCTGTTGACGGAAGAGAAGTGTCAAAAATTGAATTGCAACAAACAGCTCAGGCTTATTATTCTAATGGACAATTCAAACCTCAGAATATTTTCAACCCAATATCATGGAAGAAGTTTATTGATGCCATTAGAAGAGGTGACTTCAAAAAGAAAAAATAATTGAACATTCTTTAGGCAATCTTTAGCTTTGCGTCTCTTAAACACATTCCATATTGAAAGTCACAGAATATTTTGACAAAGCGAAAGGCGAAACTTTGGTCTCCTTTGAGGTTCTTCCACCTCTTAAGGGAGGAAGCATGAAAACAATCTTTGACATGCTTGACCCCTTGATGGAGTTTAAACCACCCTTTATAGATGTTACCTACCATCGCGAAGAATATGTATATAATCGGCAGGATACCGGATTCTACGAAAAAGTTGCGATTAGGAAGAGACCTGGTACGGTTGGTATTTGTGCTGCAATTATGCATCGATATGGGGTTGATGCAGTACCACATTTAATATGTGGGGGGTTTACAAGAGAAGAAACTGAAAATGCATTAATTGATCTTAATTTTCTAAATATTAAGAATGTTCTTGCCTTAAGAGGTGACGCGAGAAGATTTGAAGATAAGTTTGTACCTGAGAAAGACGGGCATATTTATGCGCTTGATTTGGTTGGACAAGTATCGGATATGAATAAAGGAAAATACCTTGATAAGGGTATAGAAAATGGAGCGCACACCGATTTTTGCATTGGAATAGCGGGTTATCCTGAGAAACATTTCGAGTCCCCTAATTTTGAGCTTGACCTGGAATACACAAAGGAGAAGATCAATGCAGGCGCCTCATATATAGTTACTCAAATGTTTTTCGATAATAAAAAGTACTTTGAGTATGTCGACAAATGTAAGGCTGCAGGTATTAATGTGCCGATTGTACCAGGATTAAAACCAATTACCAGAAAATATCAATTAAACTCTATTCCACGGAAGTTCTTTATCAATTTCCCGGAAGAGTTAGTGAAAGAAGTGCAAAAAGTTAAAAAATCTGAATTTGTGAAGGAGATTGGCATTGAGTGGAGTATTCAGCAATGCAAAGAACTTAAGCAAAGAGGAGTTCCTTGTTTACATTTTTATACGATGGGTGATTGGGAGACTTCTAAAAAAATAATCAAAGCCGTTATGTAATCATAATCACAGGATTGTCTTTTCTCCTATACCAATATAAAAGCCCAATTAAACCGCATATAAAAACTCCAACAGAGATTATTTGTGCTTGAGAAAGATCACTGCCGAAAAAATCATATTGAGGATTAACACGTATATATTCCACAAAAAATCGCTCAATACTCATCAAGACGAGATAAAGAAAGAAAATGAATCCGGTTATTTTAATCTTTTTTCTTAGGACCCATAAAATGACAAAAATCAGGACACTTGCTAATATTTCATAAACAGGAGTCGGAAATACTGGGGAAGAAAGACGACTGCAATATTTATCCGTACACCCTTCTATCGCAATTCCTTCATTCAGGACATTATGAGGGTAGTCATAAGCCCACATCCAATCAGGTAAAAAGAACCAGGACGGCTTTGCCAATTCGTTGACAATTCCCCAGTCTCCGTCGCCAGATAACTGGCAACCTAAACGCCCAACTGCGTACCCTAAAATAAGGGCTGGGGCGATTGAGTCCATTACGTGTATAGGTGGAATCTTATGACGTTTCACAAAAATATAATTAGCTATAAATGCCAATATTAATCCACCGTAAACAGTCAATCCACTACCCGAAAAAAGTTGTCCAAGAGGATCCCTTGTAAAGGAGTCCAGGTTTTCTAAAATAGAAAAGAGTCTGGCTCCGAGAAGTCCGAATATTGCAGCGATTACGGTAATATCTCCAACTCTCTGAGAGGGGTAAATATTTTTCTCAACTTTCTTTGGGACATCTAATCTTGATTTGTTACCCTGCCAGTACGTATATCCTCCGAAGACGATAAATCCCAAGATGGCTATCGGCCAATTTCCTTGGCTGGAAAAAATATAACCTGCTGCATCATCCTTGAACAATGAATAATCTGAAATGATATCTGGAAGCTTTAGACCAATTACGAGTCCGAACAAAGCATTTAGTAAAACTTCAGTCCAACTTGGGCCTTTTCCGACATAATCGACGATCTTAATTGGAACCAAGATGCCTTCTTCTTCTTTTCTTTTAAACTCTTTGTAAAGGATATATGCTGCTGTCAGAAAAGTCAAACCTAGCATTAGTCCAAACATCTGGATAATAGAGAGACCATTATCGCGAGCGGTACCAAATATGTCATGCAATAAGTAAGATAAATTAGGATACATATATTCTGATGAAATTTTATAGATCACAAAGTAATAGAAATAAGTAGAGAGGTCATTATTATGTCACCCTCTTAAATGCTTATACACAAGGTAACCACGGCTATACTTTCAGTATTATTTGCTCGTAATTCGCTGCTGCATGCTTTAACTGTTGATCCCGTTGTGATTACATCATCGACAAGCATGACTTTTGAAATCTTCTTGTATTCTTTATTATATCTAAAGGAAGCATGCAGAGCAGCAGATCGCTCAGATTTGTCTTTTCCAGTTTGCGAAGTTTCGTGCCGAATCCGATGTAAATAGTTAGCCTGGTAAGGAATCTTTGTCTCAATAGAGATTCCTTTTGCTATTTCTTCAGCTTGATTGAAGCCACGGATTTTACGTCTTTTAGGGTGAATGGGTACAGGGACTATAACAAAATCAGACCATTTTCTCTCTTGGATAATACGCTTTCCAATTAATTGCCCCAGATATCTGCCAATACGAAACTGTCCTTCGTACTTTATCCGATGTACCATATCAGCGACCCTTCCATCTTTTGTATAATAAAATAGAGCATGAAAGTATTCAATTGATTCAGGAAAAAAATCTTTCCCTTCTAAGGCAGCAAAAGAATCTTCAGCCGTTGAAATAAAAGGAAGTGAATTGATACAAGAAAGACAAAGTTTACTATTTGTTAAGGGTTCATAAAATCTACAAGAAATACACAAAGCGGGAAAGACCAGATGGAATAAATTTTCAAAATGTGCCTTCATTGATATTATCTCGCAAGAACCTTTTTTCGTTCTCTCAGAAATTCTTGCTCAGTTAAAACGCCCTTCTTTCTTAATTCCATGAGCCGATTTAGTTGCGCTAGAAGAATATCATCCATAGGCTTTTCTTGGTTGGATTCAATTGCCACAGGTGATTCTGGATTAACTTTTAACCTAAACCCTCCTGTCTTAAAATCCTGAAATTCTGGTTGGATTCGGATAAAAGCCAGGTCATCATGTGTTAAAATTCTTTCTTGATCAGCCAGCCCTTTAGCTACAGCTAATTCTAAATATTTAAATGTCTGCTCTTTGTTTTCTAAAAGCGAATAGGAACAGGCTAGATTAAAATATATGGAAACATCATTAGGATCAACTTTTATGGCTTTCTGAAAATCCTCAATTGCTTCCTCAATGTCAAAATCTTTATATTTTCTCAACCCGCTCTTCTTAAAAGGATTGCTTCTGGTCCTTACCTTTCTTACATCTCTTGTTGTCTTATCGCGATATCTTTCTCTCTTTGGCCGACGAGATCTCGAAACGGGTCTTCTAGAAAGGTTATTAAATTTTCGGTCAAATTCCGAAGGGGGCATCATGAGATATCTCAATCCGTCAATTACTCCGAGTATAGAGGAGACCGGAAATACACGCGATGTCATTATCGACAGAAATATATAAAACACCCCAGCTCCTGGCTCCCGGAGATAGAATTTGTGCAGACCAAAAAATCCTCCAACAAATGCTAATAAAGCCGCGACTATTTTATTTTTCATCTATGAGTGTAAGAAGGACAAAGTAAGTAAAATGTGGGATAAATGCGAGGATGACATTCTTCTAAAGATGACATTTAGCTTTTATTCATCGAGATCAAAACAATTAACAATTTAACATATATAAAATATTGTTATATTTACGCATTCTAAAGTATTGCACTTAGAACAATCTGTTAACCCCATTTTTGAGAGAGATATAGACCTGTATTTCTCATCCGTAAAAACAGCTTATCACTATACCAACCATAGTGAAGAAATTGTGGATTACCTTACTTGTAATCCTATGGTCCCTGAATATCCAGAGCCAGGACTTAACCTATTGCGGGGATGGCTATTTTATTGACCTGAATGTAGGTTATTCTCCTACTGGTTTTGGATTGCAATTATGTGGCTGTAGTGGCGAAACATCCAATTGTGAACTGGTTCATATCATATTGAGGAGAGGAAATAGTGATGATCCGCAATTATTAAATTGTCCAAATATTGTTCTCACTGAGCGTTGGTGGCGAGAAAGAAAAGATCTTGTTGATATCTATGATGCCAATACTTGCGAGGAGATTTCAGAGTCACCCGATTTTGATGATCGATACGAAATCTCCACAAGTATCTATGACCCTGGCGATACAATTTCTATATTAGTTTGTAAAACCAATCCGGATGATTTAAATATAATATCGCTAAGTGCATCGCCAGGTGCAGAATGCAGTGAGTTGTCCTGTAAACCTCAAATTAGTTGTCCTGTTGAGTATCAATTGCGAAAGAATTTAGATTGTATTTATGTACTTCCAGACTTCAGGGATGATGTTGTGCTTTATGACACTTGTTCCGATCCAATCACAGATGTAACAGCATCTTATGTGCTTCGGCAAAACCCCCAACCAGGCGAAACAATTTCCAATGATTTATTTGTAGAAATAACTGCTACCAACAATGAAGGCGTAGTGGTTACTACATGTGATATATCAATTTTATTGACGGCTGATATGGCACCAACAATTATGGAGCCATCTTATATTGAGGATATCTCATCTTGGGCTCCTTTTCCACAATTCGAAAACTTGGTAGCCCTTGACACGACAGCCTTGGATTCTGTTATTATTATCGAAACTATAAAATCTATTGACCCTTATAATAAAAATGCTTGCGAGGGTTATTCTGTTACATATCGCTGGACTGCTGTAGATACATGTGGTTTAATATCAGAAGAAACGATGAGTTTTAATGTTCTTCCTGATCTTGATCGCCCAATTTTTGCATCATTGCCAGCTGATATTGATACTATTTTTGTAGGGCAATCACTCCCTCTTTTAGTGGATCTTGTAGCCATTAATCCTGACGGGACGGTTGATGGAATTCTTCTGGATAAATATATAGATCCTTATGAAGTAGATGAATGCTACGGCTACGATGTGACCTATCACTGGACAGCAACGGACTCTTGTGAAAATACTACTGAATTATCCAAGTCGTTTTTTGTAGAACCAACCGGGGACCCCCCAGTATTTATAACGATACCTGACGCCATCAATGACGTTTATGGAAATGATAGTCTTCCAGCACCACAAGAATTAATAGCAACTTCCTCGACTGGTGACACACTGGGCATAATGGTCGTCCATTCAATCGATGATTACGAATCACAGGACTGTAACCCTTATGAAGTAACCTATCGCTGGACGGCGATTGACACATGTGGAATTTCATCGACAATTTTGCAATCCTTTTATGTAATTCCAGATACCCTACCGGGTTCTCTATTAGTGGGGATTCCTGATCTTATGATTCAGATTACATTGGAATGTGAAGAAAGCGCGGCTATAGAAATCCCTATTGATTTAGAGCAACATAGTGATAAAATTATTACGATAATAATAACCGATGATAATTGGAATGAACTTGACCAATACTTATACTCAGGACCCCAGGAATATGAATTTGGCATGGGAGAATTTCATGTGATCTATTCTATCATAAATAATTGTAATAGTGAAATAAGAGATACAATTGACGTGGATGCGATCGATATAAGTTCACCGGTTTTTATATGTGATGAGAACCAGCATATTGTTATTGCCGACTTGTCATCTTGTGCGGCAACTGCTTCCTGGCAGGTGCCACTTGCTTTTGATAATTGTGAAGGCATTGAAATAGAGCAGACTTCGGGTCCAGATATTGGAGCCATAGTGGGGATAGGAACTTATGACATAACTTATACGGCAACCGACGCAAGCCAAAATGTCAGCGAATGCAATTTTCAATTCATTGTTAGCCCGACCATTGACTTTTCTATTCAATGTCTGCCCGTGTCTCTTGAATTAGACTCTTTGTGCCAGGCAACGCTCACAAAAGAAGCCATCATCGGCACAGACATTTTGATATGCAGCCCAGACTTTGAATTATCTGTTATTGCAGGGCTCGATACGCTGACTGGTGATACGATTGAAATAGGCGCTTATTTTGGCCAACCTATAAGTTATGTTTTATGTGATCCACTTCGCGACATTTGTTGTCAGAACAGTGTAGAATTAACGGATAATTCTATTCCTGTTATTTCGTGTAAAGATACTATTACACTCTCTTGTCTAAACGACCTTGAAACCTATAGACCCCAGGTTACAGGAATTTGCGGCCCGGTAATCTGGGATACCAGAGATTTAAATATAAATGAAACGTGTCATGATAGCTTACATCAGCGAACAATAACGAGAGAATTTATTGCTATATCTCATACAGGAAATGCATCACTTCCTTGTACTACGAATATTCTGATCACTTATGCCAATCTTGATTCCCTTTATCAAAACAATCAAATCACATTTCCAAATGATACAACTCTTTCATGTGAGGACTTTGATATTGCGTCGGTGTCTTTAGAACATTTTGGATCGCCCCTTTTAGATGGAATTAAATTGACACTGGAGCCTAATGCATGTGGTATTAAAGCCAACTTTGAAGATGAAATTTACTTAGACTATGGATGCACGAAAATTATAAAAAGACATTGGACGATCGATGAAGAATTATGTGGATATAATTCAAGAAAATTAGAAAAACTTCAGATAATTAGAATAGAAGACTCGGAGGGCCCAGTCCTGGATACTTCGAATTCGGCAATCATTGTCAACACGACTGTCCACAACTGCCAGGGATATTTTAAAATTGAAAATTTGAGATACAGTGATAATTGTCAGGATAGTAGTTTGATTAATTATTATGCAGACTTTAACAGCATTCATTATTTTCAAGAGGACTCAATTTCTCTGGGAGTAGGGACTCACTTTGTCCAAATAATTTCAGAAGATGGTTGTAGAAACCTTAGTCGTGATACGATTAGCGTTACAGTGGTTGACAGGGTAAGACCAGTGGCAGCATGTCTAGAACACACTATTGTTTCAATTAATGAAGAGCCAATTAAGTTTCCTGCTTCAGCTCTCGATATAGGATCTTATGACAACTGTGCAATAGCTGAAATTAAAATTAGAAAAGCCTATGCAACGTGTTCAGAGCAAGACCTAATCTTTGATGACTATGTTCAGTTCTGTTGTAATGATGTTGGAAAGTCAATTGAAGTAATTCTTTTGACAATTGATCACGATGGAAACGAAAACTATTGTTCAGGCACAATCACAATTCAGGATAAAATAGCACCTACAATTTCGTGCCCTCCCGATTTGGTATTAGATTGTTCTATAGCATTAAGTCTTTCAAACAATGAACTCGACCCATATGGTCACATCTTTGGAAAAGTTACTACAGTAGATTTGCGTGGACCAATAAATTTAAATGAGGATTTGGTTATCTCGTCTGATGGACCACTCATTGATGGCGTTGTATCAGATAATTGTAGGGCATCTATTAAAATAGAAGTTGCCACAAAATCCGATTTAAATCAATGTGGAGTCGGAATAATAACTAGATCATTTACAGCTTACGATAATGTTGGAAACAAGTCTGCAACCTGTACACAAACAATTGAAATTGTAGCCGGCCCTAATCTTGACACCAATAGTATTAAATGGCCTGAAGAATATATACTTATCGAAGAATGCAAAACAGTTGCACCATTTTCCCCGGAAGAATTAGGCCGGCCGGTCATTGATAAAACCTCTTGTCAGTTAATTGGAATATCACATGAAGATGAATATGTGAAGATATCAGAGGTCCAGGGAGGGGTTTGTGGTAAGTTGATAAGAAGATGGACAATAATTGACTGGTGTAATCCTTATCCACTAGAGTCGAAGCACGGCAGGAATCAAATAATCAAGATTGCTGATTCTGAATATCCACAATTTTTAAATTGTGATGAGGATGACCAACTTTTTAGAGTAAGTACGGATAATTGTAACACGGGCCAAATTATAATTAGAAAGAGCGGTTCCGATAACTGTACAGAAGTTGCTGACCTAAAATGGAATTTGAAGATTGATTTTCATAATGACGGAATAAACGATATTAGCACTTTTCCCTCCAGGGACAGTTCGGGTGTATACTTTAAGCAAAACATTCCATATGGTAGACACAAGGTTGTGTGGGAAATAACGGACAGATGCGATAATGTCAATGTATGTACTGAATTTATCAGCGTCGAAAATTCTTTATTGCCTATAATCAAGGCTCATGGTGCATCAGTTGTACTGGATGCCGGGGGGAAGGTGGTAATTGGTGTAGATGACCTCATAAATAAGGTTGAACATCCTTGTAACTCCGATATTTCAATATCTATCGGAAAGGAAAATGGGTGGCATGAAAATTCGTCTGCTAACGTTCATTTTTCATGTGATGATGTCGGTAGTAACATTATAAAAGTATATGCCGCAATAGTTCTAAATAATGGCGAAGTGTTATACTCTTTTGTTAGTGTTATCGTGGAAATAAATGATGATGGGATTTGTAACAACGTGATTGGCACGTTGCCAAAGGAGGGGCTCTCAACCGGCTTAGTTTATACAGAAAAGGGGAAATTGGTGCCCGGGGTACAATTAGAATTATTTAAAGCAGAAGAAGACCTCTTGATTGCAACCAATATTTCGGATAATCAAGGTGTTTATAATTTGGGAAACCTGAAACGAGGTTATTCATATCTCTTGTTCCCATCTTTGAAAGGAGATTATTTAGAAGGACTTTCTACATTAGATATTGTATTAATTCAAAGACATATACTGGGGCTTAACTTACTTGATTCTCCTTATAAAATGATTGGCAGTGACGTCAATGGTGATAACAAAATATCGGTTTTCGATATCCTTGATATGAGACGAGCGATTTTGAGATTACCCTCTTCCCTGGAGCAACATAATGCTTGGAGGTTTATTGATGCAGATACCCAATTTGATGACGAGCTATTTCCTTTTTCCGAAGGCACGATAGAACAAATTCCCATAAATTTTGATTCATGTACAAAGGATGTTTTGGCGATTAAAATGGGCGATATAAATGAGTCGGCGCTCATTGAAAATGTTGATATCGCTGATAATAGAAACACAGAAATATTACATATTTCAGATTTTGACTTTTCAGCAGGACAGGAGTTTCATGTATCTCTTAGTTTAAAAGAAGGCATGGATATTTTTGGATACCAAGCCGGATTCAATTATGATCAAGATAAATTGGAGTTTCTTGATTATATATCAGGACATGAAAGATTGTCAACAGAAATTAATAATGTAGATGATGGGCATGTCTTAATTAGTAGTAGTAACGGCCAAAGCGTATCACTGATGGAGGGGGAAAGTTTAGCGGTGATAGCCTTCCGAACCATAGGGTCAGGCCAGTTAAGCAAGAGTCTTAAATTGAGTCAAGAATATTTGCGGCCTGAGATTTATACAAACAATTTAGAGGCGCAATCTTTAGCCCTTGATTTTGCCCCAATTATCAATAATGTAAAGATTAAGAGTAATAATCCGAACCCATTTACAGAGTTCACGGAATTGGAAATTTATTCCTCCGATTTGAAGATTGTAAACTTGTCAATTTTTAATACGACCGGAAAAAAAATTACGCATAGAAAAATAGAATTAGGCCCAGGAAAGAATTCTATTTATATCCACCGTGATGAACTTGGGACTGCTGGATTATATTATTTTATTATAGAAGATGTAGCATACCGTTATACGGGGAAGATGGTTTTGATAGATTAAATAACTTTGCATTATGATCAGCTCATTTTCTGATAAATTTCTCGAGGCAGGATGTGACGAAGCAGGCAGAGGTTGTCTTGCAGGTCCCGTATTTGCGGCTGCTGTAATTTTACCTATGGGATTTAATCATCCCAAACTTAATGATAGTAAACAGCTTAGTGCAAAGGACAGAAATATTGTCAGAACTTATATCGAGCAGCATGCCATTGATTATTGTGTAAGATCTATAGATGAAAAAGAGATTGATAAAATCAATATCTTAAATGCATCCTTTAGGGCGATGCATCTGGCGATCGCTGGTCTTAAGAAAGAGCCTGAACTATTGTTAATTGATGGCAATCGGTTTATTCCATTTAATAGTATACCACATCACTGCATTGTAAAGGGTGATAGTATATATGCGAGTATTGCTGCAGCGAGCATTCTGGCTAAAACGTACAGAGATGATCACATGAGACAATTAAGTGTCCTCCACCCTGCGTATGGGTGGCATCAAAACAAAGGTTATGGTACACTTGCCCATAGAATTGCCCTTCAGCAAAATGGTCCTACTGAATATCATCGTAAATCTTTTACTGTGCGCAAGTTTTAATCAAGTTTTTATTGATTTAAATTTCCTTTCTAAAAAGTTCATATTGAAATGTTGTATTGATAACATTTTCATTTGAAAAAACGCCACAATAAAAAATGAAATGATTTTAGCGATAGAGCAATATTGGATTTCGTAAAATGAATTATTTTTTTTCAATTGAATTCTACTGTGCATCATATAAGTATAATTATTAGAGAACATCAATAATCATTGTATAAAGGAATATTATTAGAGCGGCAGAAAGGACTTTTATTATTTTGGTAGTTTCCATATAAATCTCATCACATCCGAACAAGTAAGCGGATAGTGCAATTAATATTGTGATATAGGTTTTTAATATATTTGATTGAGCGTGGAAAGCTTCAATATTTCAGTATATGAAATTTTAATAATTTCATACTCTTTTAATATTATCTGTATGACTTCCATGAATATCTTATTTATTCACATGCAAGAAAGAAATACTCGGTTTTGTCAATTTTAAGGTCCACTACAGTAGAGTTTAATCGCCGCATTTATGATGAAAGTGTGTGGCGGATTGAGAAGATCCTTGATATGATCAGTGAACAAGAAATTTGGTTTCGACCCAATGACCAATCAAATAGCATTGGTCATCTGATAATACACTTATGTGGTAATGTCACCCAATGGATCGGATCTGGTATTGGAGGGATGCCCGATCTTCGTGAGCGACATTTAGAATTCAACCCTTCTGATCAACCTAATAAAGATATATTGCTTACGAAGCTACATGCTCTTCGACCACTTACCGATCGTGCTCTTTCGACTTTATATGACGACGGGGATTTGCTCAATGCTCGCTCCGTTCAAGGTTATGATGAAACGGTTCTTAGCATTTTAATCCACGTTATTGAACACTTTAGTTATCATACCGGACAGATTGCAATTATCGCGAAATATATCAAAGGAGTGGATCTTGGATTTTATGCGGGACAAGATTTGAACGCCAAAAGTTAAATACTAATATAAATAGCATACTAATTTATTTAGCCATATATTCGACTATTCAACCAATATTTGTAATAGTCGCCCCATGCCGCTCAATAACCACAGTTGTTATAGTTTTAGATATGGTGTATTAAAGCCCAAGGAATTGCTGACGTTAGCGATAGAGCAGGGGCATAAATCTATTGCACTTACGGATATTAACAATACTTCGGGGTGTCTTAATTTTCTTCGATTATCAAGGGACAAGAAGATTTACCCAGCTGTGGGAATAGATTTCCGAAACGGTATTAATCAACTGTACATCGGGCTTGCAAAAAACAATTGCGGTTTTCAAGAACTTAATAATCATCTGAGTCATCACCTTACACAGGAGAAGCTGGCCATTTGCCCGGAACCACCCCAATTCGAACATGTAATTATTATTTATCCATATGATAAAATACCCAATCGAGTATTGAGACACAATGAATACATCGGGGTTCGATCTTTCGATCTTAATCGGCTCAAGATGCGTACTGATCTCAATCAAGACCGACTGGTTGCATTACAACATGGAAGTTTTAGAGACCAGACCGACTATCATCTGCATAAGTTATTAAGGGCAGTAGACTTAAATACAATTTATACTAAAGTCACCGCTAAGGATTATGCAAGACCACAGGATTTGTTGTGCTCCAGGGCGGCATATGAGGATACTTTTGCAGCGTTTCCACAGTTAGTAGCAAATGCTGATCTCTTATTATCTCAGTGTCATGTTTCGTTTGACTTTGATAGTCCTGTACCCAAAAACCAAAAGACATATACGGGATCGGTCTCTAAGGATGTCAAGTTAATCAGGCGATTGTGCAAAGACAATCTTCATTATCGTTATTCCAAACCAACAGAGGAGATTCTTGGCCGGATGGAAAAGGAACTATCAATTATTGAAGAGAAGGGTTTTGTGTCTTATTTTTTAATCAACTGGGATATCACCTCATATGCCAGGAGTCGCGATTACTTTTACGTAGGGCGGGGTAGTGGAGCAAATAGTATTGTTGCTTATCTGCTACAGATTACAGATGTTGATCCTATAGAGCTTGATCTTTATTTTGAACGGTTTATTAACCTATACCGTGAAAACCCTCCTGATTTTGATATTGACTTTTCGTGGAAGGACAGGGAAGATGTCACACAATATATTTTTGACCGGTTTCCCAATACGGCTTTACTGGCAACATATAGTACATTTCAATATCGGGCGGCTGTCCGTGAATTAGGAAAGGTTTTTGGGCTACCTAAAGACGAGATAGATTTGTTAACAACAGGAAAGATAAATTTTGAAAAACTGGATCGGCTTTCGAAACTGGTCTTGAAGTATGCCTCTTTAATACAAGGACTTCCAAGTCACCTTAGCGTACACGCCGGAGGCATTGTGATTTCAGAGTTGCCAATTCACCAATATACAGCCACTTTTATTCCCCCAAAGGGTTTTCCGACCACTCAGTTTGATATGGTAGTGGCAGAGGACGTGGGCTTATATAAGTTTGATATTTTAGGACAGAGAGGGTTGGCAAAAATCAAGGATAGTTTAAGTATCGTGCGAGACAATCATCCCACTCATGATTTGATCGACATACATGACATCCGTAAGTTTAAGGAAGATGACAAGATAAAACAACTGCTGCGGGAGGGACAGGCAATAGGTTGTTTTTACGTGGAATCACCGGCGATGAGGATGTTACTTAAAAAGCTACGGGTAGATCATTATCTCGGGTTGGTCGCAGCAAGCTCTATTATACGTCCGGGTGTAGCCAAATCCGGTATGATGCGAGAATATATTCTCAGAGAACGTCAGCCTGAACGCAGAAAACAAGCCCATCCGATAATGTGGGAGATAATGCCCGAGACTTATGGCATTATGGTATATCAGGAGGACGTGATTAAAGTAGCACATTATTTTGCGGGCCTAACCTTGGGAGAGGCTGATGTCCTGAGACGCGGAATGTCCGGGAAGTATCGCTCGCGGGCTGAATTTGATCAAGTACGGGATAAATATTTTGAAAATTGCAAAGCGAAGGGCTATGAGGACGAACTTGCCAGGGAAATATGGAGACAGATTGAAAGTTTTGCCGGCTATGCTTTTGCGAAGGGGCATTCTGCATCATATGCTGTTGAAAGTTACCAGAGTCTGTTTCTCAAGGCTCATTATCCATTAGAGTATATGGTGGCGACCATCAATAATGGTGGCGGATTCTATCGTGCCGAACTATATGTACATGAAGCCAGGATGCGTGGTGCCACGATTCATGCCCCCTGTATTAATCGAAGCGATAACGGGTGTATTATCGCGGGAACCAACATTTATATCGGCCTGGGTATGGTACATGGCATTGAGATAGAATTAATTCTATCTCTTCTTCAAGGCAGGCGCTTTAATGGTCCCTATGTAAGCTTGATTGATTTTATCGAACGCGTAAGCATAGGTTTAGAACAACTCTGCACACTAATCCGGATCGATGCGTTCAGATGCCTTGATCTCCCTAAGAAAGAATTGCTCTGGAAGGCCCACCAACTTCTACAAAAAAGCAAGAAACCCAATGTGGTACAGGCCAAACTGTTTTCTCCACCAATCAAGGATTATGAATTACCTAACCTCACTGCAGACCAACACGAAGACGCATTTGATGAAATGGAACTCCTGGGATTTCCACTAGTAGATCCATTTGAGCTTTTGGACCGCCACGATTATCCGAGACTCAGGGTACGGGATTTGCCAGCCCACCTCAATAAAATTGTTACCATAACAGCCTACCTGATAACGGTTAAGAATACGGGAACCTCTAAGGGGGAGCGAATGAATTTTGGTACTTTTATAGATATAGATGGACATTTTTTAGATACAACTCATTTTCCAAATGTAGCATCGAAGTATCCATTTATGGGCAAGGGGGTCTATCTTATTAAAGGTAAGGTGGTAGAAGAATTTGAATTCTGCAGTCTTGAAGTAATAGAAATGTCAAAAATGGCCTACATCGCCGATCCGAGATTTAAAGAGGATGAAGTCGACAAAGAAAAATTGATTACTGATCTAGCTTAAGATCCAACTTTTCTATTAGATCATCTAATAACGGGTTAATGGATTTAAGGTGTTCGTATTTTTCCTTTGGCGTGTATAATTTTTTAGTTTTTTGTTCTAATAGATCGGGAAACCTTGTTCGATCTACAACGATTTCAACCGTCAGGTCACTTTGATTGAAGTGCTCACGTAATCTTTGATATAAATCGGCTTCCTGTTGAATTTCCTCTTTCGCTATATTGGAAGGTACAGTTATGATCAACTTCCCACCTTTTACTTCTTTAAGAAGAGTTTTTAAGATTCCTGTTGTGGTAGCAGAGTCAAGCGTCTCTACATATTCAGACCAAATAAGATTAACTTCTTCAAGGGACAAGTCTTTGCTGGCATGACCATTAGCAGTTATTTCTTCTTCAGCCTGTTTTATGATATCGTCAAGGGAAGAAATACTTGGTGTGTTCAAGACCCGCTTTTTATCTGTAGTCAAACCCACGGGTATGGGGGCTTTTGTATCAGAAGGTGGAGCACTCTCAGTAGTTATGGAAGAGGACTTATCAGATTGCACTAAGTCAGACTTGGGCTTTATATCAAGTTTTTTCTCTTCAATGGAAGGTCTGATCGGATTTGTTAGCGAAGATTCAATAGTTTTTTTTTGAGCAGAATCTCGGGTATCAGCATCAGTCAGAGGTATTTCTCTACGGCCGGCATAACATATCTTGAGCAAACAAATTTCTATGTGTAACCTTTTCTCTTTGGCCTTGGGATAATCGAGGTCACATTGATTAGCAATGCTTAATGCTGTAATTATCGTCGAATAAGATATAGACCTGGACTGCTCCATATATCTGTTCTTCAAATCTTTACTCATTTGTAACATCTTCTGGGTGGGTTCCTGTTTAGAGTAAAGCAGGCTT
>JAJCYJ010000342.1 GCA_029262975.1 Saprospiraceae bacterium | reverse complement strand
GTCTCCGGGTCCACAAAAGGACTTCTCAACTTATATCCAAAATCAAAGCGCAATAGAAAATAATCAAAATCAAAGCGCAATCCCCATCCTGCGCTCATCGCAATCTGATCCAGAAATTGTCCTGATATTTTTGCTCCCGGCCGTTGTTCATCTTCACTCAAAGTCCATACATTTCCCGCATCTAAAAATACAGCCCCTTCCCAAAACCAAAACAGATCAAAACGGTACTCCATATTGAATTCCATCTTAAAGTCACCTGTTTGAAAAAATGGCTGACCAGGCATCGGGTTAAGAATCAGGTTGCTGAAAGATCCGGGTCCTAATTCACGTAATTGCCATCCCCTCAGACTATTAGGACCTCCGACAAAGAATGACTTTACAAATGGAATAACTTCATCATCTCCATAAGTAAGTGCGAGGCCCAGGTTAAATCGAGCCGCAAAAGACGAACGATCCTTAACCTTTTTATAATATCTGATATCTCCGTCAATCCTCACAAATTCTGAAAAGCTGAGATTCGCTAACTTCCATCTTTCATTATAGCCAGTAGTCCAGTTGACAAGCTTGTTGAGTACTAAATTTTCAAATCCGGAAAATTCAACATTGCCAAGAAATGCAACATATGAACCCCCTAGTGATTCTCTGGATTGTCTGTAAACATTGAGTTCCTTGATCAAAAAACCGGTAAAAAGGTAATCACTAAAACTTTTGTTTAATAAAGGGTTTGGATCTAATATCGTTTTTTGAAAAACGGGATCAACCCTTGTATCGAGAACATTGATTCCAATCTGTGTCCATATATATCTATTGTAGTCATCCGGCTGAAATGTATAAGACCAGGATGCATTCATTGTATTGAGTGTATAGGCATTTAATATTTTAGTCAACCCCAGGCTGAAATCAACATCCGTACGTCCATACAAATTCAAATTATTATATGATTTGTCTGTCAGCAAGCCTATTTTGTTTAATAAAGGAGCAAGCGAGAATACGTCTACTATGTGTGGTATGCGAAATGAATTATTAGCCTGAAGACTAAAGGTATTAGCAGCAAAAGTAGGAATGGCGAACTCAAATGATCCCTCTAAACCAAACCTGTGAGAGATGGCCCTCCTTTTAAAATTCCTATTTTCCCATCCAAAATTTCCCCCGAACCCAAATAGATCGCGCTCGCTTACACTGGGAGCCTGGTTGAGTAACGAATAAAACAAATTGCCTCCCATATCAAATACCCACTTATGATCTTGTGGTGTAAGGAATATGTTATAATTATAAATGCTGTCCGTCTGTGCACGGATCTGCGGGTCAATGGTCACAAACCTGTATGGACTCAGCCGGGACAATGTCCGATTAGTAAGAAATTCATTTTTACGAGAAAAGATGTCTCCTTTCTTGATAGAAATAGCCCTGGAAATACTCTCGGGGGAGACTATGAAATCAGGAGATTTAGAATGATAAGTTTGATAGGATAACGTATCCACCTTAGTGCTTGTCAGGTCTTTGGCTAAATGCTCTGTGTACACATTTATTTGCCCTACTCGATACTTCTGGTGTTTGTCTTTATTGATCGGATTATAAACATAGATTTTAACCGGGACATTATAATCAGAACTATCTCCTCTGAATTCAATATAATTCGGACTGAATTCTGCATAGCCGTTATTCTTAGCGATGTCAATCAATCGCACTTCTTCTTTGTCAAATAATCTGGCGTCCAATGGATCGCCTGGCTTAAAAGCTCGCCCTTCTTCATATTGATTGAAGAGCTGGACCAGGGTGCTATCCCTTCCTTCCATAGTGATCTCTTTGACATAATATCTTGGTCCCAATTCTATCCTATAGGTAATCTCAATTTTTTTCTTTTTCCTCTTTTCCTGGAAGTCTACTTTGGCATGATAAAAACCTTTTCGATTACGCAGGTATTGTTGCATAGATGAAGCAGTTTCCTCAGACAATAATTTGTCATATATAGTAAGTGGCGTCTTCCAGGTCCTTGGGTTCAGCGCTCCCTTTCTTACGGGATTCTGTTTGACCAATCCTTTTATATCATTTTTGATTTTAGATTTATCTACACGTTTGTCATCTGTCTTTAGTGCAAAGACGTTTTTGACAAGTGCGGATTGCTTTTCTTTTAGATCGCGAGTAGTACTACAGCTACCCCACAACAAAAGACTAAATAGGATTAATAGTACCTTTACGTTGTCGCCCATCCACTCATTATTTAGTCCCTATGATATCCAAGTCAGAGATCAAATTTGTTCGCTCGTTAAAACTTAAAAAGTATAGACAAAAGTATAATTTATTCGTCGCAGAAGGTGATAGAAATGTAAGTACTATGCTTACCCATGGCAAATTAACCTTACACAAGCTCTTTGCAATATCAGAATGGTCGAATGGTTTTCGCAATAAAGTCCCTTCCAATAAAATTATACAGTGTCATTCCGATGACCTGAAAAAGTTGTCTGCGCTTCAGACACCACCGGTGGTTATTGGATTGTTCGAAATCCCTACTCAAGAACCACTCTCAGACAAATATCCCAATAGTGTCATATATCTTGATGATATCCAGGACCCGGGAAATATGGGTACCATTCTGCGCATTGCTGATTGGTATGGGATTAATCACATCGTACGTTCAGAAGCGTCCGCCGACTTTTTTAATCCTAAAGTGATTCAAGCTTCGATGGGTAGTCTGGGTAATGTACCGCTGTCCACATTATCTAATGATCTGTTTCAGCTTACCTTCAAAGAATATTATCGGATAGGTGCCATTCTCGATAGTCCGACTAAAATCAGTATCCCCAGAGATAAGCCTATTTGCCTCGTCATTGGTAATGAAGGCCAGGGAATATCGGATTCAGTTCAAAATTGTCTGACACATCACTTATGTATTGCTGGCTCCAAAAACAGAGTGGCAGAATCTTTAAATGCAGGTGTAGCTACAGGTATTATGTGTCAAATATTATTTGGCGAAAGCCTACAATAAAGTCTTAACTGCTTCTTCCAGATTTCGTCGTGGATTGATAGCTGCGATTTTCCCTTCACGGTCGACTAAAAAAGTCCGTGGTATACTGGTGACACCATATGTCGCTGCAGCCTGAGATTCCCATTTTTTTAAGTCGCTTACATGAGAATCCCATTTAAGATTATCCTTTTTAATGGCGTTTACCCATCTCTGCTTTTGTGACCGCATCTGGTTTTCTAACTGATCTTCAGGATATCGTTGTCTTGTCCGGCTATCCAGTCCATCTAATGACACACTGAAAACAGTAAATCCTTTTGGATTATATTGATCATAGACTCTGACAACATTAGGATTCTCCCTTCGGCAAGGTCCACACCAACTGGCCCAAAAATCAAGAAGGACTACATTTCCTCTCAAGTCAGATAGCTTGCGATGCTCTCCATTTACACCAGGAAGTGAAATATCAGGAGCCATTTCTCCTATACGAACCATTGCGAGCGATTGTTGTCTCGTAAATTCTCATTGAAGTCCGTTTGCAAAAATGACATATTCTTGTGTCACCTCCTGTGTAGGATATGTGGCGAGGAGCTTCATTGCTATTGCACTATGCAACGGAGCAAATGATACATCACTAAATCGCTGCATAGCGATCATCATTCCTATCATTGGATCTGCCTGGGTTGTCGCATATTGACTCAAAGACTCGAGACTTACAGAGCCGTCAAGACTTCCTTTTATTTTATTTGCATATTCTGTTGATAAATCCGAACCGGAGATATCATAAGTGAAAGTTCCTATATCTTTTAATGATCCTTTAATATTAATGGCTTTTTCTACTCCATTCATTATTAAATAAACTGATTTTGCACCTACTCTAATCCTGTACGTTCCCTGGGCAGGTGGTTCTTCCAGTACGATCGTGAAATTGCCACTACCATTGGTTTCACCCTTTGCAACCACGCTATTTGTTAATGAAACAGGATTCACTTTATCAAAATACACTGATAAATTCTGAGCATCTGATATTGACCCTTTTATAGAAAATCCACCTTGCTGACAAGATGCTAAAAGAAGAGATATACTTATAAAAAAAAGATAGAAAAGTTGTTTCATGATATAGTTGAATATGTAGAAGTGTCAAAATTAACTAAAGCATAGTATGCAAGTCAAGTAATTACCATGCTTCTTATGGAAATTCACGAATATTTTATCTTTTTCTTAACGCAAAATTGCCTCGAAGCTTGCTTTAAGCTCAAAGATAACTACCGACAAACCTATTTATCGTGGCACTTTCCTATTAAATTTAATAATATGTATAGTAGATTGAAACAAAAATACTTAAATATTCAATGACCTTATAGCAGCCGATTGATCAAAAAGAATAAAACTAAAAATATCCATAGGCCATCGACGAAATGCCAGTAAATACTTAAGATGGTTAATTTCCGCTTTTTATCAGGGTCTGAAAGATATACAAGTACACTGGCAGGTTCTATCAATCTTTTCCTTGCATCATCTATAAAAAAGATAAGAAATGGTATACCTGCAATGACATGCGTAAAATGAATTCCAGAAATTACATAAAGATAAGATCCGAGTGTAGTCGAAGCTATTCCTATATTCATATCAATCATTTGGCGCCACGCCAAAATTTGAGCAACCAGGAAAATAACAGTCAGCAATAATGTGCACCACAAGAGTCTCTTAAACAATGATGTCTTGTCTTGTTCATATGCACGTTTTGTCATAACAAGTGTAGCACTTGCACCCAGCAAGAAGATTGTATTGACAAAAAATAATACTGGCAGCGCTACAGGTGCTCCACCATTTTGAACACGACTATATACATAAGCGACCACAAATCCAATAAACAATGATGCAATACTACCCAGGACGAGTGTAATAAGTATGTAAAGGGGGTGAATTGTATAGTTGTGCGAATCAGTCACCAGTTATTAACATTTATAGATGGGCTTATTGCTTCGAAAATCCAATCATTAGTCTAACAAAGTTGCAATGTATTGCAAAGTTGTTCATTATTGTGATTTTGTAAATTACATGTCTAATTTTACATATACATGTCGAATCAACTAAATAACTAAATAATGCTAAGTCCACCGCCAAGAAAATGGATCCGCGATGGTAAAACAACCATTGACTATTCGCGGAGTGCACCACATTTCATACAAGAGCATAGGCTTTGGGAAGGATTTCGAAGTTATTCATGGTTTGCCAAAGGTTTAATAATTATAGCCATCATACTTGGTCTTGATTTCATCACTTCTTTACCCTCTTTCTTTGCCAGTGATGATCAGAATGCCACATCCGGAGGTGTTTTCGGAATAATCCAATCATTTTCTCTTGACTCGACTAATGAATATTTCAATGGTAGTTTCAAATATCTAATTCTTATCGGGATTGAGATCATCATTTTTCACTTTACCAGAAGATCGATGATGATTGTTACCAGCAGTCATATTGATACGGATTTCAAAACTTTCATAGGTGCTGAGAAAAGAATGATCAAGGTGGCATTTTTTTCCTTCGTTATGGAGTCTATTTTTCGTTTTCTTTTTAATACTTCATTATCAATCTTTGGACTAGATGCCCTTCAGGCGGTAGCCCTTTTTGGTATTCAAAGTTACTACCTGGGATTTGCTATCGTGGACAACTATAATGAATTGTATGATATGACGATAAAACAAAGTCACCGCTATACTTTCCACTTTGCCCCGGTTGCATTGATCACTGGAGCCATTCTAAATGTATTTATGAAGATTCCCATAATAGGTGTTATCGCAGGACCTGTTTTATGTGCCGTAATTGCAACACTGGCCATGCATCAATTGGCTAATCTTGATGGCGACCGGGCATGGGTATATGTAGAAAAAGAAAAAAAAGCCAAGAGTAAGAAAAGAAAAAAAAGCAAAAGTTAATCTATGTCTGAATTGGCCAATTCAATTTTTAGAATCCTGGAGTCACATGCAGACCCTGAGAAAGCTAAAAGTATGAAAAGCTATATGAAAAATCATTTTGATTTTTTTGGTGTGACATCCCCGGTCAGAAAAAATGCATGTAAAGAAGTAATAGCTTCTACTCGAATGCTTTCTAACGATGATCTTATAAAGCTTATTGACTTATTATGGCATCATGACTGCCGGGAATCTCAATATGTGGGTTTAGATATTTTGATTAAAAACAAGAAACGTCTCAATGGTTCTGACATGGATCAAATAGTCGCATGGGTGACTACCAAGTCCTGGTGGGATACAGTCGATGCCCTTGCTTCTCATATTACAGGAATTTTATTTGAAAAAAATCCAAATCTCATCCCTTTTTATACCGAAGCATGGCTAAGAAGTGAAAATATCTGGTTGAATAGAAACTGCCTTTTATATCAATTAAAATATGGAGATAAAACCAACTTTGAATTTTTAATGAATTACATTTTACTTCTGAAATATAAAAATGAATTCTTTATTCAAAAAGCTATAGGGTGGTCACTGAGGCAGTACAGCAAATATGATGCTGCCAAAGTACTTGAATTTGTCGGCAATACTGATCTTTCTAATCTCGCTAGCAGGGAAGCAGTCAAATTGATTAAATAGTGTTCTATAATTATAAATTTATAGCTAATCTAATTGGCGATTACTGTAACCAATATAGTTATGTGGTGTAATAGCTAACAACTCACTGCGAAGTTGATCGGTAACATCGAGTTGATTTATAAATTCAATAAAATCTTCTTTGTTGAGTTTTCCTTTTCCTCGGGAAAAATCCTTTAAGAGTTCGTATGGTTTTTCAAATCCTTCCCTTCTCAGAATAGTTTGAATTCCCTCAGACACAACGGCCCATGATTTTGTCAAATCTTCTGAAATGGTCTGTTCATTAACTTCTAATTTCGAAATACCTTTCAACAGACTCTTATAAGCAACAACGCCATGTGCGAGCGGGACTCCTATGTTACGTGTGACAGTACTATCCGTCAGGTCGCGTTGTAATCTTGAAATTGGAAGTTTTCTCGCCAGGTATTCCAATATGCAATTTGCCATCCCAAGATTTCCCTCCGCATTTTCAAAATCTATAGGATTAACTTTATGTGGCATGGCAGAACTTCCCACTTCGTTTTCTACTACCTTTTGGTTAAAATAATCACGAGAGACGTAAGTCCATATATCTTGAGCAAAATCAATTAAAATAACATTGATCCTGGTCAGGATATGAAAAACCTCAGCCATATTATCATATTGATCTATTTGTGTCGTATAACGCTGTCTCTCAAGACCAAGACTATCGATAAACTTATCTGCGAGTCCTGGCCAGTCAAAATTAGGGTATGCTACTTTATGAGCGTTGAAATTTCCCGTTGCTCCCCCAAATTTTGCTTCAAATTTGTGTCTTTCTAATTTTGTAATTTGTTTGTTAAGTCTATCTACATATACCAGTAATTCCTTACCAAGAGTAGTTGGAGACGCCGCTTGACCATGGGTCCTTGCGAGCATTGAAATTTCTAAATTGGATATTGCCATCTGACTGATGTCCACGACAACTTTTTTTAACAAGGGTATTAAGACTTCATTAATACCATGTTGCAACATAAGTGGCATTGCAGTATTATTTATATCCTGAGATGTAAGCCCAAAGTGTACAAATTCAATATGCTCATCTTTTATTATTCCTCTCGTAGTATTTTTAATAAAATACTCTACAGCTTTCACATCATGATTA
>JAJCYJ010000341.1 GCA_029262975.1 Saprospiraceae bacterium | reverse complement strand
TCCGACGCTGTAATTTATTCCAGGAAGCCCTTGTTCACCCGCTTGAGCAGTCTGCATATTCAATAAACCTATTCGGGTGTTTTTATTTAATTTGCCGCTAAGGCGAAGACCTCCTATTATCCGATTTTGAACTGTTGTGCCAGAAGAAGCATCCGTTCCTACACCTATTCTTCTAGAAAAGAATGGATTGATACTCGAAAATCCGAAGTCCCCAAATAGATCTGCATTTTCTATGAAAAATTGACGGCGTTCTGGGAAAAAGATTTCAAATCTGTCAAGGTTTGTAATTTGTCTATCTACTTCAACTTGTGAGAAGTCCGGATTAACTGTTACATCCAGATTGAGTCCGGAAGTTATTCCAACTTTAAGATCTCCACCGACATCTCCATAAGAATGGACTGGACTTCCAGCTTCAAAATCTTTATTAAGACCTCCTGTTAAAAATGGAATAACGGTAATGTTGCTAGATGAATTTGCCAGCGATCTTTCCCATGTCAGATCGCCTGTATAAGCAAGACTAAAAAGTGTTTGATTTCTCGGTATTCGTTTCCAGACACTCATCTCGTTACTTTGCGTATCAAACCTATATGCGAGAAAACCCCATTTCGTTCCTCGTGCGTCAAAACGCAAAGTGCTGAACGGAATTTCCATTTCCGCTGTATAATAGCCATCAAATTTTTGTGCTTCCCCGCGCCACTTGTTATCCCAGGACCCGGAGAAATCCCCAAATCCATTGCCACCATTTGTAATAACTCCCTCTCTTATCACTCCTTCCGGATTAATTCCAAAGAATATTCCGTTAGTATTGTCATCGAAAGAGTCAAAAACCAGTGTGATATTATCATTACCTCCGGCCCTGTAGTCTCGTTTAAGTGAATTCACTAACCAATTATTGCCGGCACCATAGCATTTAATACCGATATATAAATTAGTCTGATCTGCATACATATAGATTTCAGTCTGCGCTTTAGCTAAAAGTGAATCTGTAGGGAAATATTGCCAAAAGTCTTTGGCAGGTGTGGCCTCTTGCCAGGCTTCCTCATCTAATATCCCATCTATTATAAATTGATCTTCGGTAAAACCTACTTTTATATTTTTGGTGTGATCTGCAAATTGACTATAAAGACTAAAATGAAAAGTCAGAAATAATACTATCAAATACTTCATGCGGCAAAAATATCTATAGCATAACCAATGATACCGAGATTTGAATTAAAGAGATGTTAATGTTTCTTTGAGAATCCTTTGGACGTGGCTAAACTATTTGTCCTTATCTTAGTTCACCTATCAGGAATGCACAAGATAAATATCGATAAGATCAATGGACGTCACCGTATTAAACAAGATTGAAAGACATACAACCAGACTATTGACGGAACATCTGTCAAATAAAATGGTCTATCATGATATAGCTTATGTGCACAGAGTAATAGCGGCTATAAATGAAATCGGTTCAGCAGAGGAAATATCGCAAGAAGAGTTGGATTTATTGATTGCAACCGGGTGGTTAATAAATTTAGGCTTTACCAATTCAGAGATACTAACTGGGCTTTCTGGTATGGAAGATTTATTTGCCAGGAGCTACAGAAAGTCTGCTGAAATGAGCCAGGAATTTTTAGCTGGTGAGCATATGGCTGATGTCGATCAGGAAAGGATTTATACGCTGATGAAAGAAGTAAGTCCAGGAAATGAAGTGACTTCTCAATTGGGCAAAATATTATCGGATGCGATTACTACTGATTGGGGGAGGGCAAAATCCAAGGGCAAGATTAAAAATCTATACGAAGAGTTTCTTCTGACAGGTGCGATAAGCTATGGAAAGAGTACGTGGTACGATGCCGTATTAGGATACCTGAGAGGGCATAAGTTTTTGACCGATTATGGTCGCAATGAATTGGAAAAGGGAAAACTTCAATTAATTGCGAAAATTGAAAAAGATAAAAAGTCGCTTGATAAAACTTCAAATACCCTTATCAAAAAGGAACTGAATTTAACAGATGACGAGCTCAAAAAACTCAAAAAATCACTTTCAAGTGTAAAGGGCCGGGATGATCGTGGGATTCAGACACTTTTTCGGACTACTTCGCGCAATCATTATACATTAAACCAAATGGTCGACAGGAAAGCCAGCATTATGATATCCATCAATGCCATCCTGTTATCCTTAATTATCAGCAGAACAATCGGTCAAATCGATACATTTTGTATTCATAATTCTCCCATTTTGATTATGCTTTTAACTTCGATTATGTCGATGGTGTTTGCTGTATCTGCAATCACGCCTTTTAAGACCCAGGGAACTTTTACGGAAGCTGAAATCCGCGAAAAGAAAGGAAATTTACTTTATTATGGCAATTTTCATAACATGGACCTCCGGGATTTTGAATGGGGTATGCACGAAATGCTGAGTGATGGAAACTTCCTGTATTCCACAATGGTTCGCGATCTATATTTTCTGGGTAAGACGCTCCATAAAAAATCCAGGATGATCAGGCTTTCGTTGGGCTTGTTTATTTTAGGCCTCGTGCTATCTACGACTCTTTTCGTGCTCGTATCCACAATGGATGACTTCCACCTGGGTGTAGCAAGTCACATTTAACAGATCATTTTTAGTGATTGACTCATCACTTTAAATTCTAATTCACCGGCCTGACAAGGATATCCTTCTCCATCGATATGCATGTAACTATCGTCATAGGAAGTAATTTTTATTTCAGACGTTTTTTTAAGACTTGCAAACTTACTTTTGTGTATCCGACCTGCCCAGAATCTCCATGCATTCCCGAAATAATCAACCTTTCTGGCATCATGAATCATCAGGGCATCCATAAGTCCATCTGACGTGTCGGCATCTGCAGCTATCGTAAAGTTGTATCCAAACATCGAACCATAGGCCACATTTATTGATAGAAACTTACCTTCAATTTCCCGACCGTCAATCTCTACTTTATAAGTCTGATTCTTATATTTAATAGCCTCCGTCAAGGCACCTTTAAGATAAGTACTGAATCCTCTTTTAGCGCTCTGCTTTGTCTTGTATGCAACAAGACCATCAATACCCACGCCTGCCATATTCACATAAAATTTGTCATTTACAGTTGCGGTATCTATGATTCGCGTTTGAAATGAATCAATGACATTGAGGGCTTTTTTGGGATTTCTTCCTATTCCCAGATGAGTACTGAGACCATTGCCGGAGCCTCCTGGGATAATGCCCATTGCGGTTTCAGAATAAATCAGCGCTGATGCTACCTCATTTACAGTTCCATCTCCTCCTACCGAGATGACGCCATCTACTTTTTGTTCTTTAGCCTTGGCCGCAATTTCTGTAGCGTGTCCACTATATTTCGTGTAGACGATATCAAAATCATACTTGGACCGATTAACCTCTTTGCTGATATAATTTGGAATCTTCGCTTTGGACCCATGTCCGGCAAAGGGATTAACTATAAAGAGAAGATATTTCTTTTGGTCATTCATTTAAAAACAAAATATCGTTGCATAGGAAAGTTATAAGATAAGCCAACGGTCACTGCTGTAACGACCCTGGCCAACATATAATGTCCGATTTTTACTATATCAGTAAAGAAATATTCTCCAAAGGTATTCAATAAAATACTCCCACAGACGACGAATATAAATTTCACACTTTGCGTGCTCATCTTCCCATCCTTACTGAAAAATGTCCAGTTACGGCCCAGAAAAAAGGCAACTGTGGCTCCACAACATGCACCGATAAAGGTGGCTAATACATAATAAATGCCTAAAACTTCCTTAAAGAAGAGTAAAGTAAGAAAATCCGTCGCTGTTGCAGCGCCGGAACTGACATTATACCTCAGAAAAGAAGTAATCAATGGAACATTTGGTTTTCTCTTACCAGAGATCATAGGTCGACAAAAGTAGTATAACTAGACGTAATGTGAGGTTTGCATATACTCCTGCCAATAGATCATCGACGATAACACTACTATTCGACTTCAGTTTGTCAAATGATCTAATGCCCAATGGCTTCCAAATGTCAAAGACTCTGAATAAAATGAAAGATA
>JAJCYJ010000340.1 GCA_029262975.1 Saprospiraceae bacterium | reverse complement strand
CTCCCATGCCGCGGCGAGCAGAAATTCGTTTAAACAACGGCAAACATGACTCCCATGCCGCGGCGAGCAGAAATTCGTTTAAACAACGGCAAACATGACTTCCACGCCGCGGCTATCAGAAATTAATTTAAAATCGTAATGTCTATAAATGTTTTCGATAAGGACTTAGGCACAGCCTACGCCTAACATGAGCAGTTGAATTTTTTACAATTTATGGGGTTGGTAAGATTATAATAAAAACTATTGGAGTGAATCTAATTGTCCACCTTTTGACCTAAGATGGGAAAGACTTGCTTAGAAACGTCAATTAAATTACTCGCAATAGTGGTAAACAGCTCCGTATTTCTGTGTCATATAGCCTTCTGCCGGAGCACCAATCCAGGGACATAAAATATCTGAAAGAGCAAGGGCTTGTCCAAAGCCGATGTCACCCTTGGCATCACTGGGTAAATAATAATGCTTTTGACGACCATCAATAAATAAATATGCACCACCGGTCATTCCATTGACTCCACCAGCGCCAACAGCACCAACGAGATAGTGATCACCAGAGATAGCGACTGAAGAACCAAAGGCGAATTGAGGAGTTATAATATTTCCTAGTCTACCTTCTTTATTTCTGAGTTTGTGGGTAAGAGAAGCTGTCTTTACATTAAAAACATAAGCGGCACCCTCATCATAATCTCCTCCATTTTCATAATCATGACCAGGAGCTCCAATGATCACATTACCGCCCTCCAAATCTATGGCCCGACCAAAATTATCTCCTTCAGAATTGATGATTGCACCGTCCTGAACAGAAGAGATGATTTGAGTCGTCGCGTCAGAACGCTCTTCGATTGTCCTACTTATGCTTGGTGTATTGGCGTTAATTTCTGACTTTGCTTCAGCATTGAGTCTTGCGTGTTGCAACCAATTTTCTCCATCTCTATAAAAAATATAAACATGTCCTCTGCCATTATCTGCTTGTGGAGCTCCTACAGCCACATAATTGCCTTCTATAGTGACGGAAATGCCAAACTTGTCACCTCTTCCTCCCCCTTCACCTTTCAGCTTAGCTTGTAGTACCCATGTATCTCCTGTTCTTTTGAAAATATATGCCGCTCCATAATCTCTGTCATAATCATGAGCACCAACGATGGCATAGTCTCCATCAATATCTACAGCTTGACCAAAATCAACCCCTTGCCGCATCGTCTCACCCTTGAGTCTAGATTGTTCAACCCAAGATCCACCTTGGCGTTTAAAGATGTAAGCCGTACCACTTGTAATGCCCCTTCTTAATTGGGATGTCGGAGCACCGATGATAGCGTAATCCCCGGATATTGACACATCTGTACCAAAGTTACGATAGGCATCATTATTCCATTTTTTAATACGCGCCAGTTGTTTAAAACTTCCTTGTCGTTCATATATGTAGACCGAACCTCCTATATTTTGATAAGGGGAGGTAATCGGTGCTCCCACAATGGCCCGATCGCCATCCATATCTACTGCATAAGCAAAAGATTCCTCATCATTAGTAGAATCTGGTTTGATTTTTTTTTCAAACATCAAGGAGTAACCACTTATGAGGAAAGCAGAGAGAAAAACTAAGATGACGAGTTTGGCTTTCATAGCTCAGGAATTTGGTCCAACCCTTGAATATAAGGAATTTCAAAGTTAGGCATGTCTAAGTTATGCCTCTCGGAGAATATGTAATCGCCTGAATTTGATGCACCGTTTGTATAAGAAGCCCTGGTGTTGTTTCCAAATAATGAATTTGATGCACCGTTCGTATTAGAAGCCCTTGCATTATTTCCAACAAATGAATTAAATTTTGAATTTTTTATTTCAATCCGTTCTCTACCTATCGAATCTGCGATTACACGCACCACTTCTCTTTTTTTTGCTTACATGATAATACTACCAGCATCCTCACTTTCCTCTAAGTCAATATGTGTGCCACCATCTGCATCGGTTAGCAGGTTTCCTTGCGTCACTTATTTCCATTGGTTATCATCCCGGTAATTGAGTCTTGCTGTATCAATATTATAAATTAATTGACCTGTAACAGATGTGGGTGTCAGAATGTCTATTTCTAAATCCGACATTCTTGAGAATACCAATCCTCCCGGATATATTTCTAATTCTTGCTGGGCCTGTAATTCGAAAATACCAAGGAGAATTACGAAGCTTAGAGTCATGACTTTTTTTTTTGAAATTCAGATACGTCATTAAATTACTATTTTGCTATTACAAATAAAATAATTGTAGAAATCATGGCACCTCCCCAAAGGGGAATTTTTTTTAGAACGTATGAGCCAGAGACTCGTACCACATTGCGACAACTGTCAACGAAATTTTTCAATTATACAGAAATTAGTAAATGATGGTTTTGAATATTGTTCAGGTAGAAAAGGTTCTATGGGTTTTGAAATTCGTCGGAGACAAGATAGATGAGGTACGAGTAAGTTAGTCTTGTAAAGACCTTTGACGATAGTCTTTGATGTAGTGATTTACGATAGCCAGTGTTGACGGCTAGGCGTCGCTTTTATAATGGAATGTATTAATTATTCGATAAAGACGTAGGCGCAGCCTGCGCCCAACGTGAAAGCGTAGATGCAACCTACGCTTAACGAGTACAACTTATGCCAAACGGGATCGAATTGCAAATGAGCAAGACGCTATAAGCAATGATTCTCAGTAAAAAAAACATGGCCTAAGTATATATACCTGTTTTTAACTTTTTATTGATCCTCATTTAAAATTGACAAATTATTTTGCATATCTTTTATCAACTAAAATAAATGTCATGAAGCCAATAGCAATGATTTTTGTCTCTCTACTTATCATGTGCACACCCTCAAAATACACTGAGGACAATGATTCAAATACTGAAATTGATAATATAATTTCATGGCCCGATGGATTACCAGTCTATGATCACATTGTTATAGTCGTAGAAGAAAATAAAGATTACAAGGAAGTGATTGGACAGAGTTATGCTCCTTATATTAATGATGTCTTGAAAAAAGAAGGTGCAAATTTTACCAGGATATATGGAGAAGAGCACTATAGCCAGGGAAATTATTTTTGGATGTTTTCAGGAGACAATCAAACAGTGGGATTTATGGACCAAGTCCCAAACAAAAGCAACAATCCATTGTATCCATTCACAACAAGCAATTTGGGTTTTCAATTAATTAATAATGGCTATTCGTTTAAAGGATATGCTGAGAGTCTTCCATCAATCGGTGATACAGTCGCTACTGCCGGTGTGTATGCTCGAAAGCACGTCCCCTGGATAAGTTTCGCCAATGTACCCAATGGTACCACAGTCGAAACTTCATCTAATCTGAGATTTCTCGATTTTCCGGATTCCACTCATTATGATGAACTTCCAACGGTTTCATTTGTGATTCCCAACCTCGATCATGATATGCATAATTGTGATCCACCAAATTGCACGGGAGAATTATCATGTTGTATTAGAAAGGGTGATGACTGGCTAAGAGAGAATCTCGATCCGTATTATCAATGGGCCAAGAAAAACAACAGTTTACTAATTCTTACTTTTGATGAAAACGATGACAAAAGAGGATACCTTGGACTGACCAATCCATGGATAGAAAATGATAAAACTTTTTGCCCGGATTCAAATGTTGATCCAGAATACTGTGAAGATCTCGAAAATAAAATAGCAACAATTTTTGCAGGTGCACATATTAAGCATGGAGATTATGAGGAAGGAATCGGAGTCACTCATGTTAATGTACTACGCACGATTGAAGCGATGTATGGTTTGCCTAAATCTGGTAGACAACAACCAAATGCTGCAGGTGTCGGAATAACTGACGATTATATTATTACTGATGTTTTCGAACAAATTCCTGTAAACTAATTTATGATTTTCAATAATAATTGTAAGATATGAGCCCTTGCACAATGTCTAAATTGAAAATTGAAACCAAGGGAGTGAAAGCAAGATTTTGTAGAATGTATTACGAATAAACAGTCTCTCCGAACGGCATACTGGAAGGAGGAAACCAATCCTCCGACCTACGGCCACCTCCTTAAAAGGAGGACATTTATGTGTGCTATTGATAGATTTTATGTTCAACGAAATGACAACTCTCCCCCACTATTCAAGGTTTGTAACCTATAGTTTATCATTAAGCCTTTTCCCTATAGCTCCAAACTAATATTCTAAAATCTCATTTCTAATTTAATTCCTGCTATCAAAGAAAATGTTGAGCAAATTATAATTTATATTTTATAATTAAAATTTCAATTCCCTCACTACCCTATTTGTTTGTACATGTCCTTAAAGGGGAATAATAATATCATTTCATGACCAATGATTTATCGTGTATCAGTATGCATGAATAGATTTAATAATTAATTCTGAGTATATTCTTTTTTTTTTTCGATTGTCTAGATAAGAATCATGATGGGGTTTTTAATAGAGACATCAATAAATCCCAATCTTTAATTTGGCTATTAGATGGGGCAGGTTAATTTTGTCAAAAATGTAACATATGAGTATTCATCCGCGAGCAGGGAAAACGGCATCACCTACGGAGTTAATCAACATTCCACAATTGATAACCGATTATTTCACGCTCCAGCCTGAC
>JAJCYJ010000339.1 GCA_029262975.1 Saprospiraceae bacterium | reverse complement strand
ACCTGGTTGGGGGTCTACTGTAATGACGGCAGATCCTGTCTGAGTCTGGCTACACATATTAGCGTCTGAAACACTAACTAGTGTGTATGTAAAAGTGTCTGGTACTGCTGTAGACTGAGATACGGTTACTGAGCTACCCATTGCTGTAGATATCATTTGATCCGGGCCTCCATTAACCTTGTAGGTGAAAGTATATGGAGGGGTTCCTACTGCACCTGTAAAAGAAATATCTGGCGGCGCACTGCCCTGACAAACTGATGCAGTACCCCCAATAGTAGCCGTAGGAAGAGGATAGACCGTGATGACAGCAGATCCTGTCTGTGCTTGAGAACAGGAGTTGGCATCCTGTACACTTACTAAAGTATATGTAAAGACATCTGAAATTGCAGTTGATTGTGATACAGTCACCGAATAACCCATAGTATTAGTCACCATTTGATCGACTCCGCCATTAATTTTATATGTAAAAGTGTATGGTGCCGTACCCGCTGCACCTGTAAATGTGACATCGGGATTGGTACTGCCCAAACATAGTGCCGTTGTCCCTGATACTGTAGCTGTAGGTAAGGGATTAACAGTGATTACTGCAGATCCTGTCTGAGTCTGGATACACATATTAGCATCTTCAACGCTGACAAGTGTGTAGGTAAAAACATCAGGCGTTGCTGTTGACTGTGCGACAGTCGCAGAATTTCCCATTGTTGTTGTGACACCCTGATCAACACCGCCATTTATTTTATAGGTAAAGGTATACGGGGCGGTTCCACCTGCTCCGGTAAATGTTATAATTGGATTAGCATCCGCTTCGCAAACAGTAATAGTGCCCCCAATGGTAGCTGTAGGAAGAGGATTAACAGTTATTACTGCAGAACCCATTTGAATCTGACTACACATATTAGCATCTGAAACGCTCACAAGAGTGTAGGTGAAGATGTCGGGCATCGCGGTCGATTGAGCTATCGTAACTGAATTACCCATCGTGGTCGTGACCATTTGATCAGCACCACCATTAATTTTATAGGTGAATGTATATGGTGCAGTTCCTCCTGCACCGGTAAAGGTGATATTTGGATTAGCATCTGCTTCGCACACAGTCGTTGTACCACTTATGGTGGCTGTAGGTAAGGGATAAACCGTTATTACAGCACTGCCCGAAGGAATTCCTGGGCAACCGTTATTATCAACGGCAGATACTAAAGTGTATGTGAACATTCCCGACATAGCGGTTGAATGTGCCACGGTTACCGAATTACCCATAGTTGTGGTCACCATTTGATCGGCACCACCGTTAATCTTATATGTGAATGTGTAAGGAGCAATACCTCCAGTAAATGTAAATGTAACATCAGGGGCATCGCTTCCCTGGCAGACGGCGGTTGTACCGCTGATACTAGACATATCACCTGGATCACATATTATACTCCATGTATCGCTTGCGGTACCACTATTGCCTGATGAAGAAGTCAGATCAGAAGTTGTATTAGTATAAGATCCGACAACGGAACTTGTGACGTCTACCTGGACAGTACACGAACTCATGGCCCCAACTGATCCTCCGGTATAGGTAATAGTTCCACTTCCATCAGCTGCAGTTAACGTTCCACCCATACAGGTAGTTGATGCATTTGCAGGTGTTGCTACTATTACATTTGCAGGTAAATTGTCTGTGAAGTTCAATGCCGTGGCGGCAAGAACCGAAGCTGAGTTATCAATTGTAAAAGTCAAAGTGCTAACCTCGCCAGGGTTGTTACTGTCTGGTGCAAACACCTTGGCAAATGTCGGAGGAGGTTCCACGACGAGGTTGGCTGTCGCGGGATTGGCAACTATTAACCCTGACTGGAAAATGTTGGATGTTGTATTCGGATATGTTCCGGCAGATGCCGACGCTGGAATCTGTAAATCAACTATAAAAGAACAAGTTCCTCCCATGGGAGCAAGCGACCCCCCGGAAAAAGATATTGTTGAAGTACCTATTATCATAGATCCTGCACCACAGACATTGGTCAATGGTAGATTAGTCGCAACCAGACCACTTAACACTGCCTCGAGACTATCTATGAATTCAAGATCTGATGCGACATTTGGCCCTGGATTTGTAATCGTAAAAGTTAATGATGCAGTGCCGGTTGCAGTGGTTGGCCCATCGAAAGACTTACTAAATGTTAATAGATCAATTATATCTAAGATATCACTTGCAGGGTCACCTGTTACCCCTAAACCCCCTATAGTACCAGTAACAGCACTTGTGGTATTGGTGTAGTTGCCGGCTATTGCCCCACCTGGAACATCAAGAATTACATCGAAACTACAATTTGCAGCTGCAGCAAGAGATCCACCAGAAAAGTTTATGGTACCTGCACCCGGGATCGCATCTACAGTTCCTCCACATGCTGCAAAGGGTAAGCCTGTTGCTACTAATCCAGATAGAGTCGCACCCAGATCATCAGTAAATGCTATGGCTGAAACTGCTTGTGCAGCATCTAAATTAGTCAATGTAAATTTTAATGTAACCGGATCTCCAGGACTAACCGGATCATTAGTAAATGACTTTGATAATCCAATAAGATTAGAATTAACAGTTATCTGATCTATGGCAGGTGAAGCAGTACCCAAAGAGGATGACAAACTTGAGGTGACGTTTGTATAAGTGCCATCTGCAATTCCTACAGGTACATCATAGTCAAGATCAAAAAAACAATTGGAATTAGCGGTTACTGAACCACCGCTAAATGACAAAGTTGTACCTGCGATACTTATAGTCCCCCCGCAAACTGAGGCAGGAAGAGCAGTCGTGATCATCAAATCTGGGGTTCCGGGGAATATTTGGCCTAAAACATCGGTAAAAGAAATGCCTGTAGCATCTGTGATTGACTGATTATCTATAGTAAATCTTAAGGTGCCGGAACCTCCCGCTATATGGGGATCACCAATAAATTCTTTTGTAAATACTAATTTAGACACATCCAGGTCGTCAGAAGCTGGAGCACTGGTAGTTGTAATTCCTCCTACTGTCGCTGATACATTGCTCGTCGTATTGGTGTGGGATCCGGGTGCAGCACCAGCAGGAACATTAAGTGTTACATCAAATGTACAATCTTCTCCCGGCATGAGACTCGCACCTGCCAGGGTCAGAAATGTATCTCCTGCAGATCCGGTCAATGAACTACCTACACCACAGGGCGGATCAGGCGAAACAGGGAGACTAGCTGTTAAACCCGCTAGAAAAGTAAGATCATCGGTAAATGAAATGTCAGTAGCGTCGCCCGCAGCATCATCAGAATGCGAAAGTGTGAATTGTAAAGTGACGGTTTCTCCCGGGGCTACGGGATCATCTATGAATTCCTTCGAAAGCTGAGGTGCCGAAACTATGATTAAATTATCGGATGCGGGGATTCCTGTTCGGGTTGCTCCATCTACAGTGGCTGTGATCTCTTCAGTGGTATTTAAATAGTTGCCGGGTCCCATGTCTGATGGCACTGATACTGTAAGTTCAAAAGTACAAGACCCGGAAGCGGGAAGTGTGCCACCTGTAAGCGAAAGGCGGTGACGATCTGTATCAAAAGCTTCAAGCGTAAGAGAGGATCCTGCACCACATGGAGGGTCAGGATTAGGTGGTAAGCTTACTGTAACAGGAAAAGGAAAAAAACCGGATGTGTTGTCAGCAGGAATTGCTGAGGAACCATCAGTTAACTCATCAAAAAAAGATATATCCGTCGCACTAGAAGTCATGCTTGTATTCGTAACAGTGAATCTCAGCACCACATCATCCCCCGGATTAACCACAGGGTCAGGGGCAAGCGTCCCATCTTCTAAAAATTCTTTTATCAATATTGGTATAGGTTCTGCAAATAAATCATCACTTGCCATGTTGCCAGTTATGGGATTCCCATCGATTATTCCGGTGACGGCACCCGTCGTATTATTATAAATTCCGGGTGTAGCTGCAAGAGGAACAGTTAATGATGTGGAAATGACACAACTGGCTCCTGGAGCTATTGTACCCATAGATAATCCAATAGTTGAGGTTCCAGCACCTGACACAGTTCCTCCGCAATCATTGGATAAAACGCTATCAAATGTCAGCCCTGTTAAGGTAGCATTCAGATCATCCATGAAGGCAACACTAGTTGCCGGAAAGTTCCGATCAAAATTTATCAGCTTAAAATCAAGTTGAACGGTTCCACCGGGAGGAGTAGGATCATCTACAAATTTTTTCTCAATGCTTATTGGGGTGACCGTTACGTCCAGGGTCGCACTCGCCTTTCCACTGGACACGAAATCCGCCTGGAGTTCTCCTGAAATATTGTCTAATGCTCCTGTACCTGTTGCTACAACATCTACAGTAACCGTACACGTCGCTCCGGCATCAAGTGCCGGAAATGCAAAAGTACCATTAGCATCTAAAGTGACCGTATTCGTTCCCTCGATTGCGGTCAGTGTTGGAGGTACAGTGGTAGTGCCGCAATCTGTGCTGGCATTGGCTGGATTGGCAATTTCCATACCCCCTGGCATGACGTCTGTAAAATCAAGGTTCGTAAGCTTTGAGGCATTAGCAGTATTATCAATCAGAAAAGTCAGTGTACTGCGACCACCCAATGGTACCGTACTGGGTGCAAAGCTTTTACTGAATCCAGGTAGGGAAGTGCTAACTTCCAAATCATCAGTTGCAGTTCCGCTATTTCCCGCACTGCTGGTCAAGTTTCCGCTTGTATTTGTATGTGTTCCAGGAGTACTTGAAGTTACATCTACGGAGACGGTACATGATTGTCCTCCCGCGATAACTCCATCCGAAAAGGTTAAAGTACTACCGCTGGCTGGTGCTGAAAGCATACTAAAATTACCACAATTTGTAGATGCGTTTGGTGGATCTGCTATCAACATGCCTGCCGGATAAGTGTCTGTAAATGCCAAATCTGACACTGGAATTAAGTCAGGATTGGTTATTGTAAAAGTTAACCTTGAAACACTTCCAGGACCAATTTCATCCGGACTAAATACCTTATTCCAGAATACCCCAATACCTACATCGAGGTTTAGTTCGCATATAGGATGATTAGCATCATTATTCTTAATGTATACTTTTGCTTTGTCGTCCTGGTAGGTATTAGGGGCAGTATATTTTACAATAAAGTGGGTCTTTTCGTTAGGAGCTAAGCTTGTCTTTGCAGGTTGATGAACGATCTCATAAGCATCATTTCCTTTCGCCTCAAGTGTAAGTGGCAAGGACAACTTTAGCGATTCCTTTCCTTCATTCAGAATGACTATGATGATTTCTTCTGAGGTTCCGGCACCTTGATATTTGAGATATGATTCTGCCCCACATTCTAGATAATAAGATGTTCCCTCATTATGGTTTTCTAAATGCGCTCTGTCAACCTTCCACAGACTGATAACCGGTGCGCTTTCATTCTTGGTATCATTATCTAACTGTCCAAAACTGAAGGTATTGGCACATAGGCCAATGAAAATAATAAGCATCATTCGTAGCATCCAAGATTTTCGGTTGACATTTCTGTTCATCTTTCTCGGCAATAAACTTTCTATAGCAGTGATCATAATTAAGAACTAATTTTTTGTTAATCGGTGCAATACAAATAGAATAAGCATATACGAATCTTATATGCTCGTTCAATCCCTTGATACGTTTTATAAGAGTTCAGCAAACTCAGGCAGGTACGGAAAAAAATATATCAATATGAATGCGGAAATATACTATTTATTACTTAGAGTGATATAATATTAGCGATTAATTATATTCGATAAAAGAGTGTAAACAATGAGTCTTGTTAGTAGAGCTACCGAATAATAGATTTCAATTAGGATATAACTAGAAAAATGAACATTAAACTGGATTATTTCATATAATTATACCATATATGTGAAAATCAGATGTGCACTTTTTAATCCAAGATTTTGAAATAGATAAGCATATATTCTTACACGTTAGTTGGGACAATCTTCTATGATTCCTGTAAGGATCCCTCCTATATCTATGGAAAATGGTTGCAATAATTCCAGACTTTGTCCTGCTTTAAAAGTTAAATTTCTGTTGGACGATACAGCACCATCTGAACGAAGAATCTGGGTAGCATGAAATGAAGTGGTAGCCGGGGTGCTATTTAAAATCAGGTTGTCAATGGTTAATATATCTTCTGAGCAGTCTGGTACCGTTGTCAATATAAACAAGTTGTCTGTTGCAACATTTCCGTTCACTGCCTGTCCACCAATAGTACTCGACATCACACTTGTCCTGTTAATGTTAGCAGAACCTGGTGGGGCATCTATCGGCACTTGCAGAGTGGCCGAAAAATTGCACGAAGCACCTGGTCCAAGATTACCTCCCGAAAAGGATAAAAGTGATGTTCCGGTTAATTGAGACCCTGTACCACATACATTTGAAATGGGTAGTCCAGTAGCGACTAATCCGGGTAGGACGAACTCAAGATCATCTGTGAATGACATATTTACAGCTGTCTGTGCAGATGTATTATTTAGGGTAAACCTGAGCGTTGTAGTAGCTCCAGCATCTACAGGATCATCAATAAATTCTTTTGTAAATATTAAAGGAGAAATAGTTAAATCATCAGTTGCTGGTATACTCATAACTGCTACCCCTGACTCTATAGCCGATAGGTTACTTGTAGTATTCGTATGATTACCAAATGGTGCTCCACCAGGAGTAGACAAAGTAGTTGAAATAGTACATGACCCACCAGGTACCAAAACGCCATTCGAAAAGGTGATTGTTCCCTGACCAATTCCGGTCACCGTTCCCCCGCAATCATTGCTGTTGATACTCGATAATGTCATTCCGGAGAGGGCTGCATCTAGGTCATCCGTGAACGCTATACTCGTTGCATTTGTGCTGGCATTCCCACTGAGATTTAGAGAGAATTCCAGGTCAACAAAACTACCCGGCAGTATAGGGTTACTAAGAAACTCCTTGCTTATTTGAGGAGCACTCGATACAAGCAGATTATCAGAGGCCGGATTGCCAATTACTGTATTTCCCATCAATGTACCGGATATGGCTGAAGTAGTATTTGTAAATGAACCTCCTGGTTGATCAAGAGGTATATCCAATGAAACTATAAAAGTACATGTTGCTCCTGGAGCCAATGAACCATTATCAAAGGACAATGTCTCGCAACCTGTTCCACATGACACTAAAGTCAAGGTGCCGCTTCCATTACAAGTATTTCCTGCAGGTGGCAGGGTAGCTGAGACAGGTGAACCAAGGAATGTGGTTAACTCATCGGTGAAACTGATATTGGAAAGTGCTCCACTTCCGCTGGTGTTAGTAATGGAAAATTCCAAGTCAACCGAGTTTCCCGGAGCAACCGGATCGTTCAAGAAAGATTTTGTCAATAATGGTACAGGACTTACAAAGAGATTGGCTTTAGCGATATTTCCATTAAATGTGGCCCCATCGACTGTTGCGCTTACGATGCTCGTCGTATTTATGTAAGTTCCCGCAGAACTCGCGGCCGGGATTTGTACAGTGACTGTGAAAGAACAAGATAATTCTGGGTCTAAATTTCCGCCTGACAATGTCAAAACCGACGATCCTGACAAAGTAGATCCAGTGCCGCAGACATCATTCATCGGTAAGCCGACAGCCGTCATATTACTTAATGCTGCATCTAAATTATCTGTAAATGAAATATTTGTTGCTGCAAAATTACGATTGAAGTTGGTAATGGTGAATTTCAATTCTCCTGTCTCTCCAGGTGGAATTGGGTCATTGAGGAATGTTTTTTGAATATGGAGATCTGATCTGCTCGAAAGTAATACGGCACTGGCTTTTCCGCTTTCTCTGTCGATGCCGCTAACTACCGTATTTAATACTTCAGATGTATTGTTTAAATTTCCTATTCCCGTTGTTACCACGTCTACTGTCACTGTACAAGAACTGTTGGCAGCCACTGCCGGAAAACCTCCAACACCATTACTTTGTAAAGAGATAACATTGGATCCACTGACTGCCGTAAGATTGGGAGGAAGGCTAGGATGAAAGCAATTTGTGTTGGCATTAGAAGGATCGGCTATAATCAATCCAGTCGGCAAATTATCGACAAAATTGAGTGCCGTAACTTCATTAGGATTAACATTGTTATTGATCGTAAAAGTGAGCGTACTTGATTCACCAAGATTGACCGTAGCAGGAGTAAAAGATTTAGTAAATCCAGGTCTGTTACTTGACACTATTAAATCATCAGTGGCAGTTCCACTGTTACCCGCACTACTGGTCAAATTGTTGGTTGTATTAGAATTAGTGCCAATTAAATTACTGGTCACATTTACTGAGATCGTACAAGTGCTGCTAGCTGATAACACACCATTGGTGAGAGAAATTACATTGCCTCCATTTGTGGCGGTTAAAGAACCACCACATGTATTACTTGAGACAGCAGGTGTAGCAATTAACATTCCGGCAGGAAGATTATCTACGAATGCCATAGCGGTAATCCCCGAAGCAGTTACATTAGTGATAGAAAACGTAAGCATAGATGTACTACCAGGTCCAATTATATCTGGATCAAAAGTTTTAGAGAATGATGGCTGGGCTTGAATAAGAGAACTTATAAGTCCTATGACAAGAATTAAATAAATATTCTTTTTTGTTGATGCCATAATCATATGTGAAGTCTTCAATATTTGTTAATAATTTAGAATGTGATTCTTCTTGGACCCAACTTTTCCGCTGTTATTAATTTTGAAACAAGAGGCGTAAACAAGAACCATCATAGATTAAAAAATAGGCTAAAGTAAGGTAGAACTTATATGTTTTGAATATAAATGAATATAAGTTGGATCCATCGTATGGATGAATAAAATGAAAATTCATTTACAGTTCAATCAAGGCGGCTCTAATTACAAAAACGGAAATAACAGAGACAGGATGATTAGAAAGACAAGTTATGGTTGCCTACACGCCTATTGGCGTTGTAGTTAATACATTATTAACAGCACAAGCCATATCATCATACTTAATAATTGTGCTAAGTCCTTTTGAATTAAAATAAGATCTAACTTCTGTGATCGACAGATCAGTGGCAACCATACAAAAGTCACCCCCCCATGCACCCAAAGATTTAATTGAACCCTCGAACTCAGGGAAGCGTTCATCTTTAATTTTGGTTAACTGCAATTCTGAAGAAATAATATTTTCATGTTCATCCATTGCTTGCCGGAACTCCGACATGTTTTTACTCTTTAATGCACTTTCAGTTACTTCAGAAATCCGTTTAGCAATTAACTTTCTTTTTTTGGCCTGTTGGGTATAATGAATTATCGCGTCCCCAGAACTTTGCTTTCTACCGAGATATACGAAATAGATGCGATCAGTACAGCCCGGATCAAAATCAACTTCTTCATAACTCAGCTGATCATCTAATAACTGGTATATGATTGGAGCTTCAGATCCAGCACAAGCAATATCAAATCCACTTCCATTACTTACGTAAAAGTGAAGATGAAATGGATTCACATCTGCCCATTGTGCCACATTACTGATAACTGTACTGCTACTCCCCAGCCCCCAATGTCTAGAAAATTCTAATCGATTGATGACTTTAAACCCGTTCCAATTATTCAAAAATTCGGTATTATATCGAACAGCTCCTTTGAGTAATTTTTGAATGAACTTAGACACCTTGTCATCTGAACTCCTGATGGATGAAAAATCGTACAAGGATATTTGGGCTTCGAACCATAATTCATTGTTATAATCATATGATTCCCAGATCAAATCAGAACCCCTGTGGGGTTTAACTTGTAGTGTTTGACCCTGGTTCGTAGGTAGCGCTAGCGCTTTCGCACCGTCTAAGACGGCGAACTCTCCAAATAGGAGCAACTTTCCATTTCCACGATATAATTTCTTTGGCACAATTCTCGCTAAAACAGGGTCGAAGATAGAAATAATAAAATGTATTAGAATATTTTCAATATGAAAAATCCAAAAAAAATATTAGAAGACCTTTTTATGAGTATTTACGGCTCTATTTTAGTCGACAGAACCCTTTGAAGGATCTATACGGAGCTTGTTTAAAAAATCTCGCACAGCTTTATGGGATATTATTTTATCTCTGAAATGATCCATAGCAAGCATGAATTCTTGTTCAGTTGCTTTTAATTGATGAAGGACATTAGATAAATGCATTTTCATATGGCCTTTTTGAATGCCCGTTGAAATGAGCGACTTCAGTGCAGCAAAATTTTGAGCAAGCCCCACTGAAGCTGTGATCATCATTAACTCTCTGGATGATGGATTTTCTAGAATTTCCAAGGAGATTCTGGCAAGTGGATGTAAATTAGTTAGTCCGCCAACAGTACCAAGGGCCATCGGAATCTCTAACCAAAATTTAAAAATCCCCTCTTCAATTGTGCAGTGCGAAAGTGAACGATAATGACCATCTCGACATGCATATGTATGACCGCATGCTTCAATGGCACGAAAGTCATTACCTGTTGCGAGCACCACAGCGTCGATACCATTATAAATACCTTTATTGTGTGTAGTTGCCCTATATGGATCTATTTCAGCAATCCGTACCGCTTTTTTAAATTTATATGCAAACTGCAGGGCAGTAAGATCAGCCACTTCTCCTAGTTCTTCTATAGGGCAGCAAACTTCAGATCTTACCAAACACTCAGGCGTATAATTAGAAAGAATGCACATTATTATTTGCAAGCGACTCTTTTCTCCATACACTTTAATGTGCGTATCTATAAACTCTTTTGCATAACATTCGAGCACACTATTTATAAAATTTGCGCCCATCGAATCACAAGTCTCGAAGGCCATTCTAATTTGAAAATATTCATTTTCTTCTTTGAATATTACAAGGCCTATATTTTTTATGCCACCCCCTCTGGATTCCATGTTTTTCAATAATTCTTTACAAGAAGATTTAAACTTATGTTTATTCTCTTCAAAGAATTTTCTAATTTCATTTTCATCCTGATCGCATGTAAGATGAATCTGCCCGACCTTAAGTGTATTTATAACTGTTGCTCTGAACCCTCCCCTTTTCATCCAAAACTTGGCGGCAGCTGAAGCTGCAGCAACTACGGAACTTTCCTCAATTACCATTGGGATGGTATATGCCTTCTTGTTTATTATAAAATTAGGTGCAATACAATACGGCATTGCGAAATTTGAAATTGTGTTTTCGCTGAACCCGTCAAGTATTTTTTGCTGTGATTCATCAGGGTGCCAAAAGCTTGCTAATAACTCAATTATAGAATCTGGATCTTCGTGAAAATTTTCAGCGATCCACTCAATCTTCCTTTTCTTATTAAGTTTGGAAAATCCTTTTATGGTTTTGTTTGACATACTCATTTCATAAAAGAATCTAATGGTTTTACGCGCAAATATCTCATGGCAAAAGCATAGCCCTGAGTCTGCTTTTCGACATATTTTGCCAGTTCTTCATATGGACCCATGGCATGTTTTAAAAAACCGGCAGCTTGACCATATACCGAGTTGAAAGGACATATTTCATTATAATAATAACCATCGAGATAGTTTCTAATACTTCCTGAAATTATAAATTCTTTACATAAAATTTCCTGATTTGATGATACCTCCTTTATTGATCTAATCATTTCATCAGGTGTGTGTCCTACATAACATATTGGATCTATATCGACTCCTCCTTCTTGACGCAATGCCTCTAATTTGGCAAAATTAGTACCTCCAAAAGCGCCAAACTCGATAGCTTTTAAAGGGAGTGATAGTAATGCCTTCAGACTTGAGGGTCCCATGCCCTGTCCCACTTCTTTAACAACTATTTCAGAGATTCCAAAATCTAACAATTTTTTGATCGCTTCAAGTGGTGAATGGTGATAAATGTGGTCACCTTCAGGTTGCATCCATTCTTGAATCGGATTAATATGAATAATTAACCCATCTGCCTCTAACTTTTTCAACAGTGTATCTACAAGATACAACTTGTTGTCAATTATCAATTCTATAATTTGAGCAATCCCCAAATTAGCATAAAGTGGTTGATCACCTATGTATGATCGCACATCAAAATCCTCCAGAAATTCATCTGAAGTCAAAAGTTTGCGACACGAACCCAGTCCCATGCCCAATCCAAATTCCTTGCACGCTCTTGCCAGATTTCGATTTATATTTTTTGCCAGTCCTGTTCCTCCTGTCATACTCGAAACCCAAATTGGAAATTTATATGGCTTTCCGAGAAAATATCCGTCCAATGTCACTTCAGGACTCGGGTGAGTCGCAAGTAAAGGTTCGTACAAAAATCTATCATCCCGCACCTGGATGCCTGTCGCTGACTTGAAAGCTAGTTCTATGTGATCCCTTTTGCGATCGTTTGTATCAATTGATTCCACTAAATCGGATTAGTGCATGTATTAAATGAAATAAAAAGGCCAATATATAACATAAATTATACTACAAAGGATGGATTGTAATAACCGTGAAGTTGAAATCGTTCATTGAAGGCGAAATAATTAACCCATGAAATTTCACTTCTGTCTCTTCGTTTTCACTTTAAGTTTTAATTTTTTACTTGGCCAAGTTAACCGCCAAGCAGCGCTGCATTTTAATGAAGCCGTCATGTCCTTTAAAGCCAACAACTATGAAGGAGCTATAGATGCTTACAATAAGGCCCTGGTAATAGATCCTAATTATGCTAAAGCAAGGTACAATCGGGCGAAGGCTTTCTTAAGAATTAAATCATATGAAAATGCGATCGGTGATCTTAATTTATGCTTAAAGTCGGATCCAACCCTTGTAAATGCCTGGAAATATAAAGGCTATGCATTTATGCAACTTAAAAATTATCCGGCTGCAATAAATAGTTATAATAAGGCACTTAACCTTGATGGATCATTGAATGGTTGTCGTACCAACAGGGGAATAGCCTTTTTACATGAGGGTAAATATAAGGAAGCCAGCATTGACCTGAGGACCGTGCTTAAATCTGATCCAGGTAATGGCAGTGTATTATTTAACTTAGCAGTATGTCAATCAAAATTGAAAGACATTGAAGGCGCTTTGTCTTCATATACAAGACTCATATCAGCCGGCTATAAGACCGAAGTGGTAGCAAAAGAAAGAGCCAAAATTCTTCTCAATAAAGAGCAATATGCTGATGCAATTAATGATCTGGATCTGACGATCGCCAAGAGTGAAAAAGATTTCGAAACTTTTTACTTGCGCGGATATTGTAAAATGAAAATATCAGATATGGAAGGAGCTAATGAAGATTTTAAGGAAGCCTTGAATCTTAATAATAAACATAAACCCTCCATTCAAAATAAAGCTTTTACCAGTTTTAAACTTGCGGACTACGAAGAGGCGGTTGTAGACTTTTCCAGAGTCCTTGATATCTCTCCTGATGATAGTGCAACTCGTGTCAATAGGGGGCTATCCTCTCTCAAACTAAAAGACTATAACTCAGCTTATGATGACTTCAGTTTTGTAATAGAGACTGATCCACTTCATGCAACGGCCTTTTATAATCGGGCCAGTGCAGCATTAGGTCTTCAAAAAAATGATTTGGCTTGTCAGGATATGAGACAAGCGGCCCGATTAGGATATCAGGAAGCTTTTGACCATATCAGGCAAATATGTAAGGACAACTAGATCGTATTTCAAATTTAGTGGTGTAATTCATCCTGTAATACATGGTTTTCCAAGCCATTCTATTATGAAGAATTTAATAAATATGCGATTTTTGTACTGATTATGAGCATGTTATGAGTAGTCACTTGAAGAAAAGTGCACTTTTGATTGCATGGCACGTTGATTAAATCTACTTTTGCGCCTCTTTATTCAAAAGCTCAATAGTAGAACGTGAATACACTTAGCTACAAAACAAAATCGATCCGAAAGGAGGATGTACAGCGAG
>JAJCYJ010000338.1 GCA_029262975.1 Saprospiraceae bacterium | reverse complement strand
CTTCGACAGCAGTGTATATGCCAATATCATATCACAAGTAGCTGATCAGGCAGGGGCACATACAGTTGTTGTTAATCACTCCTCAGTCGGAAAGAGTCTTGCAGGAAGAATTGCGGTAAGAATGGACGCAGGGATTGTCAGCCAGGTCAATTCCGTACCTGCTAAAGAGGGAAGCGGGATCACTGTTGGGAAACCTGTTTTTTCAGGTAAAGCATTTGCTAAATTTAAAGTAGAAGGCGATAAACGTGTTTTTTCTTTGATGGGTAATGCAATAGCTGTAGCTGAAGTTGGGCAAGCCTGTCCTGTCGAATCATTGTCTGTAAATATTCCTGAAAGCAACGTTACAGTCAAAGAAGTAAAAACAGTAGATGGTATTGTGCCACTTCCAGAAGCCGAATTGGTTGTCTCTGCTGGACGTGGGATGAAGGGGCCTGAAAATTGGGGGATAATCGAAGAATTGGCCAAGACAATAGGCGCTACAACCGCATGTTCACGACCTGTGGCAGATACAGGTTGGAGGCCTCATCACGAACACGTCGGTCAGACAGGTGTCGCCATCCGACCGAACTTATATATAGCTGCTGGTATCTCAGGAGCCATTCAGCATCTTGCCGGAGTTAATAGCTCGAAGTGTATAGTGGTTATTAACAAAGACCCCGAAGCTCCATTTTTTAAAGCAGCTGACTATGGCGTCTGTGCTGATTTGTTTGATGTGGTACCCAGGTTAACGGAGGCTTTCAAGAAGCTTAAAAATCAGTAGCGCAAATAAACTGTCAAGTAGGAATTTCTGTACAACACTATTTTTTACAAAAAGTGTAGGTGATCGACATGGTACACAATTAGAAAAATACCATTACAAGATCTGGTCAATTATAAAACCTGAATTGAAGTTATACTATTTGTAATTTATAATGCCGTATTAGTTGAATGCATTATTTGCTTATAGGCGAGGCAAAAAACGCAGTAATTGCCTGAGCTATTGCGAGCCTGCCTGCTGGACAGGCAGGTATTTTTAACGAAGTATAAGGGCAAATTAGAATTTATATACTCGGCAATTATGAGTACAAATGGTATTTATTGGTTAATTCATTTCGGAGACTTGATGATCACTGTATTCCAATAAGCCTAGTTCAAATCCTCTTCTGACCATTAGTGGTGCATTAAGAACATTCAATTTTCGGAATAAGATTTTTCGATAAGTAATTACGGTGTGTTTGCTCAAAGCTAATTCCTTTGCGATTTCGGAAGTTGTGTACCCATAAGAAATCGCTTTTAGCACTTCCTTTTCTCTTTGAGTCAGGACGATTATTCTATGGTTTTCTGAGAAATTCATCAAGAGGCAAAATTTTGAATGATTTATTGATAACAGGATTATGGGTTGTTGGACGTCTGTATCTGTGAAGATGGGAATGATCTTTGTCAATTGCAGCAATAGCTTGATAAGTGCATCAGATGCAGATATAATTGCTTGAACATAGCTGAACGCTGCATTCGGATTTAACACCGTTCGCATGCTTAGGCATGGTCAGCGGATATAAACCAAAACAGTACAGTTTTTTACATAATAGAAGCACTTGTGCAAAGAATGTGCAATCTCGTATAGGATTCTGTTATATTGAGCATTGCTCCCATTCAAAGTTGTGTACATGAGATTAAAGAAATCTACATTCTTGATTCTAATAGTTCATTTTCTGTTTTCGGTATTGACAATTGCTGCGCCGTATCAACTTACAGATGTTGACAAATCTCAGTTAGAGACATATCGCCAGGAAGCCTATGATGCACAGAAGACGCTGCAAAGGGATAAGTTAGATACCATTGCTGATAAGATGATCCTGCTTGCCGGGGAGGATTCGGAATATAAAAATCTTGCGTTTTACTTCAAATCTGATGGTCAGTCGCGAACCAATCCTCCTTTGGCCATCACATATGGAGAAGAAGCATTAGAATATTTCACGAATAAAGAGGATCATTTTCTTATTTCCAGGATAAGTAATGTGCTTGCAAATGCACTTAGTAATACAGGACAACACCGAAAGGCGATTGAACTTTATGAAAAAGCACTGTCCTCTGCGATAAAAATCAAAAAGAATTCTTCACCGTCAGAATTGAGGTTTCGTGCGGGCATAAGTTATAATGCCGGATTTGCATTGGTAAGACAAGGCGACCTTGATGGCGCGGCTACCTATCTTTATAATGCGAGGGATATTGCTTTACAATTAAAAGACACCCTTATCATATGCTCAGTCATCAATCAAATTGGAAACATTCACGCTTATCGTGGAGAATATAAAAAGGCACTTACTGAATACCGGGAAGGTGTCAGACTAGCAAGCCAGGGATCCCTTAGCTCATTGCCATATCTTCTATCCGGACTTTCCGGAGCTTACCAGGAAATGGGCGTATTGGATAGTGCCTTGTATTATAATTTACAAACGTCAGATATTTTTCGCAAGAATAAAAACAACACCAGCTTATGTAATAGTTTGTACAATAGGGCGGAATTATATTTAGCTCAAAATAAATTAACCGAATCCATTGCTACAAGCGAAGAATTGATGGCGCTTTCAAGTCAAATGGGTATCAATCAATTTGTTTTGAATTCATCTGTAATTTTAGCGAAAGCGCACATGGCATTAGAAGAAGATGATAAAGCGCTTCATTATATTCAAAAAGCTTTGAAAGAGATTGATGGTGAAATTGAATTTGCCATATCATCCAATATTTATAAGTTGGCAGCGCAACTGCACGAAAAAAAAGGGAATTATCATGAAGCGCTAAACTTTGAAAAACTATATAAGGAGTATTCTGACAGCTTATTGAATCAACAAACTCTGGCTCATGTTGATCAGTTACAAATAGAATATGAGACCGCCCAAAAAGAACAAAAGATTGTACAATTAGAAACTAGTCAAGCTTTGGACTCTCTGGCATTTCGCCAAAAACTTTTACTGGGTATCGGATTGATCGTTGCCATTATTTTGATAGCCGCAATTGTGCTGCTTTTTTTTAATCGAAAAAGGATTCTGGCAGAAAAGCAGCGGGATAGCGTAGAGCAAAGACTTTTAAGATCCCAGATGAATCCTCATTTTATTTTTAATGCCATCAGCTCCATTCAAAATTATCTTTTTGACAAAAATGATTTGAAAGTTGCTTTGAATTACCTTTCGAAGTTTGCTGATTTAATGCGTCAGATTTTGGAAAATAGCAGGGAAGAATATATTACGCTCTCTGCCGAAATCCGTGCGCTAAAAAATTACCTTGAACTACAGCAATTAAGGTACAATAACAGCTTCGGATATGAATTAATAATAGACCCGGATATCGATCCTGACAAATTGCTCGTACCACCGTTAATAGCGCAACCTTTTGTTGAAAATGCTATCGAACATGGTATGATCTACAGAATAGAAAATGGAAAAGTAAAAATCAAAGTTGTAAGCCAGAGCGATGAAATTACCATGACAATTGAGGATAATGGTGTTGGCTCCAGGCAATTAAAAGTAAACACAGAATATAAACCAGAAGAAAAGAAATCTCTTGCTACGATTATGACCAGAGAACGACTTGATCATATATCAAAGATGACGAGGAGAAAGTTTGATCTGGCTATAGATGCTTTACAATCAGGAGGAACGATTGTAACCATTCAGTTACCAAAAGTATCAGCAGCATGAAGGCGATAATTATAGAAGATGAATTAAATGTACGGGAAGGATTTATAAAATTGATGAA
>JAJCYJ010000337.1 GCA_029262975.1 Saprospiraceae bacterium | reverse complement strand
TATAATATGATCGCCGTGATATTGATCAGTATTGTCAAGGATACCTCCTATATATTGATTTTGATCACAGGGTTCAGATTTCGCAACTCTTCCCTCATCATGCATTAGCTGTACCAACTGATTATCTTTATACTCAGCTCCATCAATGTAATATCTATTTTCGATCGATGCAATACCTTGCTTGGCTTCTTTTCGTAGTTGTCTTCCATCGGCGTCGTAAGTGAACTCTATTATTCTGCCATCGAGGAGTAGAATGAAATGGAGCGACGACAGACAGGTGCCTTTGGCGAAAAATGAGGTATCTGCCGCTCTCTGGCTGTAGCGGAGCGGAGGACAGTGTGCAGCAGTCTGGTATAAGAGTGGGCCGGCCCAGATCCTCAATAAGTGAAGCGGTCATTATTATCAGCTATCGCATTGTGATGGGTGGTGATGATGATCTTGTGGATCTGGCGTGGAGAGGGGAAGCTATCTTCGTTGAAGCTGAGGCTTTTTGTTGAACATTATTGCTTATCAAAGTCTATGGTGGATGGGGATTGTAGTACTTTTAACAGCGCGATGTCACACCTGTCCTACTCTGTAGGAGGCCTTCTACAGCTTATGGGACTTTTCTATGGCGGTATTGTTATAGAATCATAAGCATCTCTTTCAACCAGACTAGAAATTCTACTAATATTTCATGCTAGTTTTGAACAGAGGTGCATTAATTGTCAATTATATAGTCTGGCCTGTTTGATTCTCCAGATATTATTAAAGTGACAATTGAATTGGCAGCATCTTTTTTGTAATATCCATTTTTCAAAACTCTATCAAGATTCAAACTCAAACATTCTGTTTTAGATGACTTAATTATTTTTTCATTTGCAATTTCAAGAATCAACTTTGTTTGGTCATATATAGCATCACCATAATATTCAAAACCCATAACTTTAGAAATATCCTTTGGTGTGTTAAATCCATGAAAAAAATATAATTGATCCCATTTCTCACTAAAAATATTTTTTAAATCTAATTGACACTTTTTCTCATTACAGTTTAACGACTTTAGTTGCAGTATTATGTCATCACAAACGGGATCCTGACAAGAATTTATCAAAAGTGACCCAATCGCAAATACTAACAATATCTTAATTTTATTCATCTCGCTTTTTTTGTTCATCTGCTGAAAATCCTCCGTTCGTTAATTAATGTATTAAACTTAGCGCTGTTTTATATTGTTCTCACCATGTTCAGACGTGAGAGATCTACCTATCTCATTATTTAAGAAGTCTACGACATAGTCAGCCAAACTCATATTCCCTTCAAAATGCATTTGCATATCTACAGATGCTCATTCTGCTATTCCTATACCTTCATGACCATTTGTAAGCGTTTCAGCTGGAAGCAGCATAGTCCTGATTAAATGCGCCTGTCATCGGTAGGTATGAGCGTGATGAGATGATTCCTTCTATCGATGTCACCAAGAACCTTGCTAAAGTCATTGATACTACCGTTGGATATCTGCTTGGTGAGACTGAGGAAGTCAATATTCTCAAAGATCCTGATATTCTTAAAAGACTCAATGATATCGTTGTCCTTCCAGATGAAGATAAATCCCATATCATCTATGCTATCGATAATCTACTTGCTTCTGTTAAAACAACATTGGCGTATAAATAATTTAGTGAATTATCTAAAAGGGAACTTGAACTACAAGCTTATGACAGTGCGGTATATTATTGCTTTTTATTTATACTCTTAGAAAAAAGAAACATTCCCAATCGAATTATGATGAGCAATAATCCAGCTATAGCCAACTCTTTAAATCCAGGGTACGATAGACTATAAAAGAGGCAAGCGCATAGAGTACAAAGAATCGTAAGAACCAATAATAATCCTTTCATTTTAACAACCTGATTATAACATCGTTTCGATTGAAATATCAGACACTATATTGTTCTCAAGCCAGACTATGAGGTCAATATTGGGAAACATAATCATCTCATCTTCATACTCTTCCACGGAATATATATACTGTAACTTCTTATTCTTATGCGTTTCTCTGAGTTCTTTTATTAATTCGTCTCTCTGCGTAACGCCAACCTTTATTCTAAAACAATCATATTCAATTTCGTCCAAATGCATTGACTGAAAAACCAAGTTACTATCGTCTTTTATGAGGTACAACGTCATGAAAGGACTGTCATAACATAGTTCGACTAAGTTATTATCTAAATAATTTACCTTTTTAGGTGAGCCTAAATAAGATTCTATTTCAGCACGATTCCTATCTATAAGATTCTTCCTAACTTGATTTTCTTGCATCAATTTCCTTTACCCATATTCGAATGATTCTCAGACCTCCTTTGTTGATTTCGCGCATGATTTATTTTTCTCTGCCAATATGTCTTCTCTTTTTTTGTCGTTGATTGATTTCTTTTGGTTGAAAACTCTTGCTCTTTTTGTTTCCAACTATCTCTTCTTGAAGTATTAATCTCTTTCTCATTTTTGGTTTTTCCTCGCCTAATTCCTAAAGCGCTCTTTAAGCGTTCAAATATTCCAACTTGAGAAATAACGGCATTCTTTGCTGTTTCTACATTGTCAGCATTCCTAGGTTCATTCCAATCTCTATTTCTGATTTCCTCTGCTCTTGTAAGCATATTTCCACCTTCACTATTTTCTTCTGCCTGATATCATACCATTTGTCGTAATGTCTTTTGAACAGGCTATAGGTGTATTTGAGCAAAGGCACAACGGTTCCCTTAATCCTTTCACCTGGATACAAGCCATCGTATTTTTGCCTAAACAAGTCATCAACTGTATTTCTCCTATCTCTAAATCGGAAGGATGGATCAATCTACTACAAGTCATCTACTGGATCTGCATGGTTATTATCAGTGCACATGCCGCTAAAATCATCGATAAATGCTGATCACTAGCAATTGATAACTGCGTATAATTTATACTATCGTCATTTGAAGATTCTAAAGCACTAATTAATTCTTTCCAAATTTTTTATTTCTATGAAATCTTCGTCAACTCTATAAATATCGAGGACTTCCTCTTTCTTTAAATAATCATATGGGTCATATAGGGCAACAACATGGAACTTATTCATATTTTTCAATAAATAAAATTCAATATTGTCCTTGGTTAAGTCTTTTTGGAATTGCTTTAAAAAGTCAACAAAATTTGCCCTCTCATCAATAACTTGCTTAAGTTGATCATATAATCTAAAATCATTTTTATACCCTCCAATAAAATAAACTATAGAGAACTCATCCAATAAAATTGATTTCTCATTAGGAAGGCAACTCTTTAATTTCAAAAATAACGGATGTTTCGGCCTACTTCCTTTTATTCTTCTTATTACTTTTTTCAATAATTCAATCATCTTCTTTATTTTCTATTGCATCGTGAATAGCTTCAGCAGCCTTGGCACCTCCAATCGAACCTCCAATACTCCCAACAATTGCACCTACAAATGCTCCTGGCACTGCTCCTGCACCTCCAAACCAAACACCAATAGCCGCTCCCATAACCGCCCCAGTTTCACCACCAGCAATTCCTCCAACTATAGCTCCTCCTTCTGTTGCTACCGCTTTACTTTTATCTTCTGCAGTTGCTATATTATAACCAGCAAATACAACACCAGCAGCACCAGCAGCTTTCCCTGCAGTGCCTAAAGTACCTGCTGCTTTATTCCAGCCAGCATTTGTCTTATTAGCACTTCCTGTAGATGTAGATCCTTCTAGCGAAGGCCTAGCAGACTCAACAATTGTTTTCGTTAATGAAGGTGTTTTTGCTCTTGCTTCTGATTTTGCCTTTGTTCTTCCTGCAGAATCGCTCGGATCTAACTTGGATGTAGTTTTACCATATTCCACTCTTACTACTTCCGACTGAATCTCTGTATATGCTCCAAAAGATAAAAGCCCAGTTAATGCGTTAGAAGCTGCTTTTTTCTCAGCGGCGGCTTGATTTGCAAATGGGCCGTTTATAATTCCTCCATTTACATTCCAAGCCTGAAGACCCCATAAGTCAATTGAATTTATCGGCTTATTCTCAGCATAATTATAAGTTGACACATGCGGGAATTTATCACTGATAGGATCCACCCCTGTAAATCTCCCTATTGCTGGATCATAAAACCTCGCGCCATAATTTATCCATCCTAATCCAAAATCCGGGTGTAGCTCTTTTCCATTATACCGATAATTGTAATCCTGCTTTTTTCTTTCTTGCCAGGGGCCTTCCATTTCCATCCCGAAAGGATAGTAATTTCCTTCGTACAGTATTTCTGTGTTGGGATCAATTAATCCGCTACTATCAATGTCTGCAAACACCACCCTTGTATTACCTAGATGATCCCTTAACGCATATTCATATTGCCAATTAGAAGTAGAGCAAGGGACAATCTCTGCTTCAAATTCTTTACCGAAGCTTACTTCAAAGAATTCATTTAGGATTATGGATTGATCCGCTTTGAATTCGGTAAGCCCAGTAGGAATAACAGATGAATTGGATATAATATGATCGCCGTGATATTGATCAGTATTGTCAAGGATACCTCCTATATATTGATTTTGATCACAGGGTTCAGA
>JAJCYJ010000336.1 GCA_029262975.1 Saprospiraceae bacterium | reverse complement strand
ATTTTAATATCTATGCCTATTCTTGGATCATTGAAAAAAGAACTTAAATATGAAGCTACATTTTAATGGCCATTTGAATCTTTGGACTTAACAATGGCTTCCTCATTGTCAGGTTCGAGAGAAAGGATATGCTCATATGTCTTTTGCGACTTTTTGTGGGCTCCGGTAAATTCATAAAACCGCGCTAACTTAATCCAGCTGTCTGAATTTTTAGGATCTCGTTCTGTCCATTTTTTAACTTCATTAATAGCTTCTTTTTCTTTGCCAAGTGACATATATAAAGCTGCCCTACTGTCACTTCTAAAAGTATCCCAGCCAAATTTTCGATCCGCAATATCATAAGTCACAATTGCTTCTACCTTCTTATTGGCGAGTTCCTGGTTATGGGCTTTTCGGTGATAATAATTTGCCGTAGGTGATTTTTTTATTACCTCTGAAAGTGTATTAGCTGCATCTTCGTAAGCGTCGATTACTTCGTATATTTCTGTCAGTGTAATCAGATACCAAAGATTTTCAGGATCATACCGAACAGCTTTTTTCGCCGAGGAAACGGCCTTTTCATAATCTTCAGTGGCCTTATATATCTGTGCCATATCATGATGAACGGAAGCAATCACCTCATTTTGCTCCAAAATCTGAGCATATAATTTTAGCGCACCGTCATATTTTTCGAGCATCTTTTGCTGATAAGCAGCGATATACATACTCTCGAGCGACAGTTCATCTTCGCCTAATCTATCTCCAGACAGAATTACTCCAGGTTGACCCTTGGTTGAACCAATGGCCGAGATTAATACCAGGAACATTAAATATTTCTTCATCATTGATGTAGGTATTCTAACTCTTAACGAGGCACTTGTCAAAAGCATTGTAATATAGATGGTGCAACCTATTCTACAACCGTAATCTTCATCATGTTTGTTGTAAATCGCTTTTCTATCGGCATACTGGAAGTATTAATTACAACATCTCCCTTTTTAACCACTTTATACTCTTTAAGAATGGTTATTGTATCCTCAATAGTTTCATCAGTAGTCGTAAACTTATCATAATGAAAACATTTAACACCCCAGACAAGGTTTAATGTTTTCAGCATGGTAGTAGAACTTGAGAAAATACAAATTTTACTATGTGGACGATAACTTGATACTTTAAAGGCGGTATAACCCGAAACGGTCAATCCACAAATAGCTTTAGCACCAACTTTCTCGCTGGTCTCGGCTGCTGTTATACACACAACATCACTGTAAAAACTCGATGAATCTTTATTTGCCTTTGGCCTTTTATCTTTTAACTGATAGTGACGTTCAGCTTCTTTAATGATTTTATTCATCGCCAGGACTGTCTCAACTGGATGCATTCCCACGGATGTTTCACCCGACAACATAACAGCATCTGTTCCATCGAGTACGGCGTTAGCAACATCAGTAATTTCAGCTCTTGACGGACTTGGATTAGTCATCATGCTTTCCATCATTTGAGTAGCAACGATGACAGGTCTTGCCCGCTGAATACATCGTCTTATGATATCTTTTTGAATTGTTGGCACTTTTTCCATAGGGACTTCGACTCCCAAATCACCACGCGCTACCATGATAGCATTGGATGCCTTTATAATGCTTTTAATATTCTTGATTGCTTGCGGTTTTTCGATCTTCGAAATAACCTTTGCTCGGTGCCCTTTCTTTTGAATGATGGCTGATAATTCTTTCACCTCATCAGCCGTCCTTACAAAGGACAAGGCAATCCAATTGACCGGTTGTGTTAAGATAAAATCAAGATCTTTTCTGTCTTTTTTTGTAAGTGATGGAAGGGATACCACTGTATCTGGTAAGTTAACTCCTTTATTAGATTGAAGGATTCCACCATAAACTGCTTTCAATTTAACTACACTTATTTGATCGGTTTCCAACACTTCAAATACGATTTTGCCATCGTCACATAGCACTCGTTCTCCGACTTTAACGTCATTGGCGAATTCTTTATATTTTATTTGTACTTTTTCATTGTTTCCGACACAATCTTCAAGGACAAAAAAAATTTCGTCTCCCGGCGATAAGGGAATGCCTCCTTCTTGCACGACGCCTACTCTGATTTTTGGACCCTGGAGGTCAGCAAGAATGCCGACATGTGTCCCAAGATCTTTGTTGATCTTAATAATTCTATCAATGGTCGATTGATGCATAGCATGATCGCCATGTGAGAAGTTGAGTCTAAAGATGTCTACTCCTGTATGCACTAATTTTTCGAGCATTTCATAACTGGAGCTAGCCGGACCTACGGTAGCGACAATTTTTGTTTTTTGATGATTTTCCATATGGTAAAGGTGTTGAATAAGAGATAATAGTGGGCAGGGGTAATACTTTATTTTGCTGTTAAAACATAGAATATCTCATAAAATATCCAGCAATTTTGGCGGACCTACCCTTTTCAAATGACGGGATAAAAGTATAAAAAGTAAATTACTGGAACTTTACTTAACTCGAATACCTTTTAAACTCGTAATTTCGCAACTCAATTTAAAATCAAAGGTTATGGCAGACGTTACTGCAAAGGTTACAAAGATAATAGTGGACAAATTAGGTGTGGATGAGTCCGAGGTGACTCTGGAAGCAAGTTTTACTAATGACCTCGGTGCTGATTCGCTCGATACAGTCGAATTAATCATGGAATTTGAAAAAGAATTTGACATTTCAATTCCTGATGAAGAAGCGGAGAAAATAGAAACAGTAGGTCATGCTGTTGAGTACCTAAGCAAGTAAGCTTAGGGATCATATAGCTTGAATTATAATATCCACAAGCTTTATATCAAAGTTTGTGGATATTTTTGTTTACTGTCTTTCCAACATATATATTAATGCTATGCAAAGAGTAGTAATCACCGGTATTGGCGCGTTAACTCCTATAGGCAATAATATTCCTGCCTACAAAGACAACCTGTTTAAAGGAATTAGCGGAGCGAACAACATCACACATTTTGATGCTGCACTCTTCAGGACTAAGTTTGCCTGCGAGGTAAAAGGCTTCAATATCGAAGAGTTTTATCATCGGAGGGAGGCCAGAAGAATGGACCCATTCTCTCAATATGCCATGGTTGTCGCTGATGAAGCAATGGCTATGTCAGGTCTTGATATGGATAAAATTGATCCTACAAGAGCGGGTGTTATTTGGGGTAGTGGGATTGGTGGCTTTGAGACTTTGGAATACGAAATCGAGTCCGCAGCACTGACAAATGGCCCACCAAGGTACAGTCCGTTTCTTATTCCCAAACTGATTATAGATATTGCGTCAGGTCATATTTCGATGAAATATAACCTGCAAGGACCTAATTATGCTGTTGTCTCTGCTTGTGCTACATCCACTAATGCTATCGCCAGTTCGTTCGATACCATTCGACTTAATCGTGCAGATATTGTTGTGACAGGAGGTTCTGAAGCCGCCGTCACCAAAACAGGAGTTGGAGGGTTTGCTTCTATGAAAGCGCTAAGCACCAGAAATGATGAACCGCTTACTGCCAGCAGACCATTTGATAAAGACCGGGATGGCTTTGTGCTTGGAGAAGGAGCCGGCGCACTTATACTGGAATCTTTGGAACATGCTTCAGCGCGAGGTGCTCATATCATTGCCGAAGTTGTTGGCTGTGGTATGACAGCCGATGCTCATCATATTACAGCGCCTCATCCTGAAGGTAAAGGAGCCATTCGTGTCATGGAAAATGCACTTATTGAAGCTAAAATGAATCCTGAGGAAATTGGATATATTAATGTTCATGGTACTTCGACACCCCTTGGAGATATTGCTGAAACTGTAGCTATTAAAGAAGTTTTTGGAGATCATGCGTATAATTTAAATATAAGTTCAACAAAGTCAATGACCGGCCATCTATTGGGGGCGGCAGGAGCAATAGAGGCGATCGCAGGAATATTTGCCATCCAGGAAGGCTTTATTCCGCCTACGATCAATCATTTTACGGATGATCCTGAACTTGATAACAAGTTAAATTTTACCTTTAATCAACCACAGGAAAAAAAGATTGACGCATTTCTAAGTAATACGTTTGGTTTTGGAGGACACAATGCTTCCGTAATCATAAAAAGATTTGAAGGGTAGTTATTAAATCTAAAATTGATAAAAGAGGTCTACAATTATTATTTTTCTAGGGACAAAGCTCTTGCTAAAAAGCTGAGGAGTGTACTTGGCTATACGCCACGTCGACTATCCCTTTACAAGTTGGCATTTTATCATAAATCGATGAATGATGCCCAGACCCAAAATAACCAGCACAATGAACGGCTCGAATATTTGGGTGATTCGATTCTTAGCACTATCGTAGCAGAATACTTGTTCAGAAAGTACCCAAATAAAAATGAAGGATTTCTGACTAAAATGCGAAGTAAAATTGTTAAGCGGAAAACACTTAACAATCTGGCTCGTGAAATGGGTCTTGACATTATATTAAGCGCCTATAGCCAGGGAAGAATGAGTAAATCAATGATGGGTAATGCTTTTGAAGCTCTTGTCGGAGCTATTTATCTCGAGAAAGGATTTCCAAAAGCTTGTGACTATATGATTAATGAGGTGCTCCTGAAGCACTTGAATATTCACGAATTAGAAATGATGGATGACAACTTCAAGAGCCAATTGCTGGAATGGGGTCAGAAAAACAATATTAACGTTGACTATAGATTGTTGAGTAAATACAAGCAGGATAAAAGAGATCGATTTAAAGTAGCTGTGGTAGTAGGAGGAGATGAAGTGGCTAATGCAGATGATTTTAATAAAAAGGCCGCAGAACAATTGGCTTCTGAGATGGCACTCGTTAAATTGAATATTTCCAACAATGAGTAAATTTTCCATACTTTTTTCTTTGTATAAGTCTAACTAAATACCTGAATGGATTCTTTAACTCAGATTACTCTCGGCGCTGCAGTAGGAGAAATAGTTCTAGGAAAAAAGATCGGTAACAGGGCTGTACTTTGGGGTGCTGTGGGCGGTACAATACCTGACCTGGATGTACTTACGGGAATTTTTCTAAACCCATTACAAGAACTTGCGGCTCATCGCGGATTTAGTCATTCAATCGTTTTTGCAATATTTGGAGCATTTGTTTTTGGTTGGATGATCCATAGAATGTACCAGACAACTTATCATAAATACCTGGCAGTAGTAGGTTGGCTGATGATACCGGTTGGGGTTATATTTTTCATCTCGAGAATATTCGAAGGAGCCAGTTTTGGTGCAGTGTCCAGTATACTACTTGTGTCTATTGTGCTCTTCGCTCTCTATGGTCTTTATACGAGATATTTTAAGAATGGAGTCGAGACACCAGATGCAAACCTGCAGGATTGGCAGTGGTTAATGTTCTGGACGATTTTTACACACCCGCTTCTCGACTGTTTTACGACATATGGCACTCAATTATTTCAACCATTTTCCGACTATCGGGTAGCATTAAATGTAATATCTGTCGCCGATCCATTGTATACAGTTCCATTCTTGCTTTGCGTCATAATCCTATCATTTTTTCATCGCTCCAGGGAAATAAGACGAAAACTTGCCTGGGCAGGCATTATAATCAGCTCATCTTATTTATTATTATGCGTATTCAATAAACAACGCGTCAATAAAGTCTGGAAGAATACTTTACATGAAGAAGGTATTACTTATTCGAGATTTATGACCTCACCATCTATATTGAATAATATTCTCTGGACTTGTATTGCAGAGACAGAAGATGGCTATGTACATGGTCAGTATTCTCTCTTTGACAAGGAAGCCAAAGTGATGTTTGAATTTTCGGCAAGAAATCCTTCGGATATCGATCTGCCAGAGTATGACTACACGATAGACAGACTTAAATGGTTTAGTAATCATTATTATTCTATCTCACAGCATGAATTGGGCGTTCAATTCAACGATCTTAGATTTGGTTCTTCTTACTTGGAGAATGGAAAGAGACATTACATTTTCAACTTTATTCTCAAGCATTTGCCGGATGGATCTTTTCAGATGCTCGATGCCAATGGTGGCCCACCACCGGGTGGCGAACAAGAGATGATGAAGACATTGTGGAAAAGAATAAAAGGTGTCTGAGATTGATTAAGATCTTTTTGAAATAAAAAAAACTATTCAAGTGTACGGCACGTTTGTGGTCACCAATTTCTTGAAATTGTAATAAACTAAATGCCCTTTATTGGTTTCTAAATTCACTTGGCGCTTGGCCAATTTATTTTTGTAATGACTTGCTAAAATAATTCGGATCTTGGAATCCGACTTCTCCTATAACATCGGCTATTGAGTTAGTCATGTATTTTAAGAAAGATCTGTATTTGCAAAAGTGAAAATTAATTATAAATATTTATTGGGGAGAAGATAGTGGCGGTTTCTCATATTAATGATGGTCTTAATAAACTTTATAGCCTACGTTCTGATTTATACTCTTAGATAGCCACCTTATTGCCATGCATCGATCTTCAGTTGTTTTAACACTTTCTCTCATCATTCGGCATATAATTCTTTGATATAATTAGGTACTTTTAAAACCTGATGAAAAAAAGGGTTGTCCTCATATTGAAATGGATCTTGTGTAGTCTTCTGGGTCTTTTCATATCTCTATTTTTTTTGTTGGCACTCGATAAGGATGCTAATCATGAACTTTTGAGTGATATTGATAGTACTACAGTAAGAGCATACAAAGAATATACACAGACGATCGATTCTGCAATTTATTTTTCACTATTAGAGGAGTATGGTAGCAATAAAATTCTTCCCCGGGAATATGAATTACAATGTCTCCTTGCATTATCACATTACCCGGAACTAAAAGAAACTTCAATAGAATTTAAAGTCCAACCGGCATTCGTCCCTCTGTACTCCTGGCCGGAACCTAAGAGTGTTTTATTTCCATGGATTAAGCGCAGATTTATGGTGGTAATTAGTACAAAATCAGCGGATTTTTTTGAACCAATTCTCTTTCACAATTTGCCTTTTAATGAACAAGTTGGTATCATTGGGCATGAATTAGCGCACACGATATTTTATAAAACGAAAAGTGCACTTGCCACAACAGCCATTGCTTTTCAATATCAATTTATTCCAGAATTTGCAACAAGTATAGAGCGCGATGCTGACAAAATCGCTATCGCCCATGGCTTTGGATATCAACTCTATGATTATGCCTTTTTTGTCCGTAAAGCATTTGGCCGATCTTTGACGGAGATCGAAAATGAAAAGGGAAATAATTATTTGAGTCCTGGTGAAATTGCAATTGAAATGGAGCGCTATGATTTTTATCAAGCACCTCTGCCTACTCCAATCACTTATTTCAGTGATTGAGTAATTGTATTTCACTATAAATGGGTCTCAGAAATTTTTAAAATATTTCGCGAATATTTTTTATCCAAGTATTGCTTTTAAAGTCTGCTCAAGAGACTTATAGTTTTCTCTTGAAATAGGGTGTAAGGGAAGTCTCACTTCATTGGTGCAAAATCCCAGAATTTCCATCGCAGTTTTAATTCCGACAGGATTTCCTTCGATATACAACCATTTGTGTAAATCATAGATGTCCTCGTTAATTTTTCGAGCTGTTGCATAATCTCCTTTGAGGGCAGCTCTTACAAGGTCAGAAAAATGCCTGGGCAGTGCATTACCAATAACAGATATTCCGCCATGACCACCTACAGAGATCATAGGCAATGTCACCTCATCATCTCCAGAGGTTAAGAAAAAATTATCCGGTTTATTCTTTACTATCCGGGTTGTTTGGATCAGGTCTCCAGTAGCCTCTTTAATTCCGATAAATTTTGGACTTGCCTCTGCCAGTCTGACGGTAGTATTCCATGTTAAATTAGACTGTGTGCGTCCCGGCACATTGTATATGATAATCGGCACAGGACTTACGGCTTCAAGTGCCATGTAGTGCCTGTAGATACCTTCTTGTGACGGTTTGACATAAGCAGGACTACTGCTCAAGATGGCACTTATGCCCTTAAAATCAAAGTTTTCAATCTGTTTGGCGACTCCGAGCGTATTATTGCCGGCAAAATTACCAGCAACTATCGGTACTCTGTCGGCGACTTTTTCAATTGCTGCATCTAAGATCTCACGGGCCTCTTCAGCGTTCAGTGTGGCCGTCTCACCAGTAGAACCTAACATGACTAAATATTCTATACCACCTTCTATGACATAATCTATTAGCTTGTCGATTGCGTTAAAATCCACTTTTCCATTTCTGAAAGGTGTAATCAGTGCGACTCCCGTACCTATATATTTTGTATGCATCATGATCCCATATTTAACCAATAACCGGGGGTTTCATCCCTATCTTCATCAGATTTGTATAGATTAATTGACATTGATCTATGAGCGGCAAAAGCTCAACCTGTGGAACATCTACACAAAAGTCAATATTCTGATCTTTCAAGTCCTTTCC
>JAJCYJ010000335.1 GCA_029262975.1 Saprospiraceae bacterium | reverse complement strand
ATTACCCTTCAGCATTACTCATGGCAGGCACATTCTTATTAGCGATAGCATATACAAAATTGTACTTATCCGGCAGGAAATTAAACGTAATGGGCATATACCACGGATGGCTTGTTGCATTTTTCTATTATACAATATTAGAGAGAAATTCGTGGCAGTAGGTATTCGGAGTTTTTAATTTATAGGATATCGCATGCGTAAAAATATAGAGTCACAAAGAGATTTAAGTACAAAAAGGCTACAGGTGTAACAAAATAAGAAAGTCAAGCGTCTTAATATAATATCTCTATATGACCTCGGATAAAAAGATAGTCAGGCTTGTCGGAATTTTATTCCTTGTTCAAATGATTGCGGCAGTACTAAGTTATAGTGTCATCTTAGATCCTATTCTATATGGATCTCAAGACTTTTTGACGAATCTTCCTGTACATTCATTTTGGGTAACGATATCAGTGTTTCTAGACCTCACTTGTGGCTTGGCAGTCTTTGGAATTGCTATACTACTATATCCAATTCTGAAGAGGCATAACGAAAGAATAGCACTGTGGTATGTTGGACTAAGATTAAGTGAATTATTTCTATTTGCAATCTCCGGTGTATTACTGTTGACTCTTTTATCCATGAGCCTGAACTTTGAAGGAGTTGATCCCAATGATGAAAGTTCTTATAATATATTAGCAAAGTATCTATTAAATGCAAGAGGTTCTACCCAGGACATAAGTCTTATATTATATAGTTTTGGGACTTCTATGTTCTATTATTTATTATATCGCGCAAAGTTAGTTCCAAGATTTATTTCGATCTGGGGACTAATTGCTGTCGGCCTCTTATTCGTAGAAATAACTTCCAACATCTTTAGAGAATCACTAGGTGGAATAATCATAATGATGCCGTTGGGGTTGAATGAATTATTTCTGGGAATTTGGTTGATTATAAAAGGATTTATGTCAGATGATTCTATAGCAATTTAATAGATAAAATACTGACCAAATATTATTCCAATCTCAAGAATTATCCAAAGGGCTATCTGAGTAAATCCATATCCATAATAAAATAGAGACGAGCCATAATCATAAGGCTAAAAATTCATATTGAAGAATAAAATAAGGACTAACAAATCAAGTCTTAAATCGGAAATATTCGTGTGATAAGGACTCTAACTAATTTTGTACAATTGAAGGAAATATTAATTCACCATTAGTCGACTTATTGCATTTAAGCAATTACACCATCATCTAAATCTATTAGTTATGGAACAAAAACGAACCAGTGACGGACCTTCGCTTATAGCTTTTTTGAATAAAAAAGACTTCTTTCCCTGCCTTGAGAAAAATGTAAATTTGACATCTATTGTATGATACCATTGATATCCTCAGTTTTTGTATATGAAGTCATTTGATGTTATTGTTGTGGGCAAAGGTTTAATTGGTTGTGCTGCAGCCAAATATCTCAGCCGGAACAATCTTAAGGTCGGTATAATTGGACCTGATGAACCAGAGAGCTATTCTGATGGAGAGATTTTCGCAAGTCACTATGACAGCGGCAGAATATTGAGACAGATCGGTAAAAATCCAGCAATGACACGGATTAATCAACAATCCCTTGAAGAATACGCGGTCTTGCAGAGAGAAACCAAAATAAACTTCCACAGTAAAAATGGATGTCTATATATTAATCCATATGGACAGGACAAATATCTAACCTCTATAGAAGATAGAGCAAGATCCAATGGAGTTGCAATTAAATTATATCTCAATGCTGAAGAAATCAAAAATGATTTTCCGTACCTGGAATTTCCAAAAAATTCAAAAGGAGTATTCGAATCTGGACCTTCAGGACACATCAATCCTAAATTACTGATCAAGGCCCAATTAAAAGTAATTGAAAATAATAACGGCACAATTGTTAAGGAGATTGTCCATAATGTAACCTACAAGGAAAATAATATCATAATTCAAACTTCAAACGGAAATATCTATACTTGTCACAAAGTAATTTTTACACCCGGAGCGTTTTCTAATCATTTCAAATTTTTCAAGAATAAATTAAATCTCACCATAAAAAGTGAAACAGTTATTTTAGGACAACTGACTTCTATCGATGTAGCAAAATTAAAAAAACTCCCTTCCATATTATATGAAATCGAAACTCATGATATTGAAGGAATTTACGCCACACAACCCATAAAATACCCAGATGGGAATTATTATTTAAAAATAGGTGCTAATCTCCCAAATGATATTTATTTTACAAGTAGTTTAAAAGAAATTAAAGAATGGTTTGCTAATGGTAATAGTGATGCCAATGTTACCTTCATAGCAAAACACCTTCGCAGAATCATGCCGGGTATACAATTTAAAAATATAAGATCTAAAAGATGCATTTTAACCAGGACAAACCAGGAATCCGAAAACCCATTTATTGGAACCATTGAACCCGGTCGTTCCTATCTTGCGGTAGGTAATGGCTGGAGCGGGGGTAATTCAGATGGTTCAGGTTATGTCGTCTCGTACCTGGCAATGACAGGTACGTTTCCCAAAGGTCTTTCTTCAAAAGACTTTGACCCCGTATGGATTAGTTGATCGAATGATTTTTACGCAATCTTATAAAAAGCACAAAAAAGAAAGAACTTTGAAAAGATTAGAATTATTTGAATTTGAAGATCTCCATTGGTTACCAAATACGATCAGGAGCGGAGCGACTAATTTACTTGCTTTACTTCATAAACTATTCGGGACAGCGGATGTATTAGCTAAAATAGTACGTGACATTCAAGACAAAATTGATATCACACGAATTACAGATTTAGGTTCAGGCTCTGGTGGGCCTATGATTGATGTTATAAATCAACTCAATAAAGACAACTCTTCTGAACCCATCCAATTAGTTTTAACAGATCTATTTCCAAATCAGGACGTTGTTCAGGAAATTAACAATCGAAAGTTAAGACATATACAATACCATCATCTTCCAGTGGATGCAACAAATATAAGCACAGCTCCAAAAGGATTAAAAACGATGATTGCCAGTTTTCATCATATGAATCCAGTAACTGCAAGAAAAATACTTCAATCTGCGCAAGATAATAGAGAACCAATTCTTATATACGAAATTGCAAAAAACACAATACCAGTTGTAATATGGTGGTTGTTATTGCCTATTTCATTAGTCATTTTAATTTTAATGGTATTGGTAATGACACCCTTTGTAAGACCATTAAAATGGAGTCAACTATTTTTTACTTATATACTGCCTATAATTCCAATCGTCTATGCATGGGATGGGCAAGCATCACTAATGCGAACCTATACATTTGAAGATTTTAGAAGTCTATTGAGGGATGTCAATGACAGCAATTATCAATGGTCCGTGGAGGATGCAAAGAAATCAAATGGCAAGAAAGCAGGCTATTATGTAGTCGGCTACCCAATAAATATTGTAAGCCGTTGAAATATCGAGCATCTTTAACATCACCTGACCTAATCATTGTAGCATTTCGGCATTGTCTCATTATATCATTATAAAAGATCGAGTAAATAAAAATGTTTAAATTGATGCATTATTAGCGCACAATACAATTAATTTAATTCTTAAATACGTAGAATAAATTTACTAAACTATGGCGAGATTTGTCACGAAGCAAAAGGATGAAATTGGCATGTCACCGGATGCCCTAATATTCAGAGGTGCTAAGAAAATAGATCGCGTATTATTGCGTGTAATAGATTTTGATTCAAAACATTTAGAAGAAAATGCATATGATACTTTAGAAGAAATTATAAAATATAGAGAGAAAAAGACAGTGACCTGGTTAAATATTGACGGTTTGCACAACCTGGAACTTATGAAAGAAATTGCGCACAATTTCAATCTGGAACAAATGGTGATTTCCGAAGTTCTCAATACACACGCCAGGCCCAAATTACAAGAGTATCACAATTGTATTTATCTTTCCATAAAGATGCTGCAACATGATCAGGACACGGATAAGATTAGTGTTGAAAATCTTAGTTTGGTTATAACTAAATCCGTACTGATTTCATTCCAAGAAAAAAGAGGAGACGTATTTGAACCTGTTAGAGAAAGAATCAGGATGCAAAAAAAGAGAATACGAAACTCAGGTACAGACTATTTAGCCTTTGCTCTTTTAGA
>JAJCYJ010000334.1 GCA_029262975.1 Saprospiraceae bacterium | reverse complement strand
GTTAGAATCGATGACCCTTTTGATGATGATTACACATTGCCAAAAGCAAAATGGGACGCTTACCTAGGACAATATTCATCATTTGGAAAAACTCATCCTCTTTTTAAAAACATGAATATAGAATTGCTAATTGGAAATAGTAATCAGATAGAATTAATAGCGACGAAGTCGGGCGAGCTAAAAGGGCATTATGTCTTACAATTTATAAATGAATCCCGGGCTGTCTTACGAAGTATTGCACATCCGCGGGAAATTCAATTCAAACTTTTCCCTAATGGCGCGATTGGAGGATTGTATATGTTTGGTTCAGAATTTAATAAGAAAGGTGATTTGGTTGAGGGTCGATTTGAATTAGAGCACAATCCGGATCATTCTATTTCATTCTTATTTCCAAAGTCAGCAAAAAAAGCTTGGGATGGCAAGATCTTCAAAGCCACTTTTAAGGATTATCCTGAAACACAATTGAAAATGTCGATAATGAAATTAGGAAGTGAGACGTTTGAAAAATTTGTAAGCGACAACATTCGGCAAGATGCCATACAAATAAAAGGAATTGTAAAAAATACGAATGTTCGAGATGCTATCTGGACAGAACAAAGTATAACCATTGAAGATGGTGGAAAAAATTATCAATTCATTTTTATTCAATATCAAGATCCTCGCTCGAAAAAACAAGCACAAGGCATCGTACGCATTCCATGGGGATCATTTTCTTCAGAATTACAGGAAGTGATGATGTTCATCCAGAAATCAATTGCTTTCTAAATATTCCCAGACCTTTTGTAGCCGAATCAGAAGGTAGTAACCCTTTAAGTCTTGCACAATTCAGAATAGTACAAGTTCATTAAATTTAAATACTTGTCACATTCATGAATTCTTTCCTGGAACTCTTTTGGATCGCTTTCTTGCATGGCCTTCAGGGCGTTTACTTTGGTGCGGACATTGGCGCGATATAGTTTATAGTATAGATGAAGTCGTTTATCTTCTTCATTAAAAATGCACGGGTTTTTCTCCTGGTATTTTTCAAGAAAATATAATTCGTGAGACTTATGATTATAGGCATCCAAATCCATACAAAAGAATGCCAATTCGTCCAGAACATCTACATGACGGAAGTGATCATTAAATTCAATGCAATCAAATATGACGGGTTCATCCAGCAGAAAAATATTCCTTGAATGCAAATCTCCATGCCCGTCTATCGTATAACCCAACTCGTGGCGTTTGCAAATACGCTCTTTATGTGTATTTAAAAACTCCTTTGCATATTGTACAATAGTTTCGATTTTTTGTCCTTCGGAAACTCCAACATGTTTTGAAATAAAATTTTTAACTTTCAAAAGATCAGCAAAATCAATCCATAAATTGTAAAACAAAAGATCTCCCTTGATTTTGTTCGTTGACTTATGAAATTTGGCCAGACGATCAGCCAATTGCTCCATGTGCCGTTGGGTAACTTTTTCTTTTTCGAGCAAAACATCCATCCGTTGATCATTGTCCAATTTTTTCATTTGGACCGCATAATCCACAATTACCCCATTTGCACCATCAATACTCCATGAGTCCATGTGTTTTTTAATTGGCAGGACATCCAGGTATATGTCATCAGTAAGACGTCGGTTGAGAGAGACCTCTTGATCGCAATAAAACTTCCGTTGTTCCAGGGTAGAAAAGGACAGGAAAGAATACTGGAGGGGTTTTTTAATCTTGAAAGCAAAGCTTTTAGTCAGCACCACCCAGGAAATATGTGTCTCAATTAGTGATGCCTCTGAGCTATCATCCGGATAGTTGTGATGCTCAATGATGTGATCTATGGCAAATTTATTCAAAATTGATTTTTAGATATGAAACTGATATTTTGAGGTGTTTTAGGTGCCATTTGTATCATCTTGAATATATGAACGAGCCTGTTCAAGCATTTCCGTTTCATTCAGCAAATCCGTTCTGAGCATTAAATGATTTATCTTTAAAGGTTCATATTCCGCTTTAATTTTAAGATATACTTCAAAATTGGCTTCGCTATATTTCCTTGTCTTACTGACGCGTTCTTTAATCACCTTTTCATCAGTGCTCAATTCGATCCATTTAATAGGGATGCGATGTCTCTCCGCAATTGCTACATACGGTTTGCGCAATGCCTCCTTATACAGTGTTGCATCAACGATAAGATCTTTTCCTTCTGATAAAACTTTTTCAGCACGCCTGAGCAGTTCTGAATATACAATTGCTTTAGATTCTTCATCATATTGTCCCTTCATACTTATCTCACTTCTTACAATATCACTATTGAGATGAGTCGCTTTACAGGCTTTTGCCAGAACTATGGAAAAAGTAGTTTTTCCGGTTCCGGGCAAACCTGTGACGAGGATTAATTGGTGAGACTGCATTGCTGATAAGTTAAAGTATTATTTAAATGATGCTCATCACCTTATATAAAACCCAATGACGCAAATTGTTGAACATGCGGGACATAATATATTTTGGTTGCCTAATGCTTACACCGATTCAATGGAATACAGTTAAAACTTATATTGAACAATAAGTGCGTAACATCAATAAGAACAAGGCCATAATACAAAGGTAAATTGTTCGCACCACATAAATCTTACTAGTTGATTGCCTTGTCAATATTGGCGGAAGCTGTTTTCAAAGCAATTGTCGATATTTCTATATTGGTAATATGCCTTAAGGAAAATGCGTAGAGTCAGTAATATTAATAGAGGACTTTGAAATTTAAAATGTAATAAAAAGCCTTGGTCTCTACTCAACCCTCGTCAGTTTTATGCTTCCTCCCGTATGTGGTCCTTCACAGTCATCACCTTCAAAATCAATTTGTAAGTTGATAAAGTCAGTCACCATTCCTGCTCCGGTATACGTACCAGGACAGGCTCCACCCATAAAAGAATCCAATGTTTGATTATAGGTAAAACTAGTAATGTTGTTAGATTGATCAAATTTTAATGTGATCATCCCGTCATCAGGGCCGCCACAACAAGCTATGTAATTACTGGAATAATAAAATGACCCTGATATGCTGCTGCCTCGATCTGTTAATACCGTGGAAATGCCAAAATCCGAGTAGATATTGTCATCCCAAGTACCTGAATACCTCCCTGCGAATATATGACCGTCGGTGAGTTCTATATCACCGGTTCTTTGATTCACAAACTGCTCACCATTCTGGGTAATTAGATAGATAATCTTGTACTGACCATGCGTGATAGTATTCCCTGAAAAATCTGTAAGATTTGGTTGTAATTGAAATTTGTATACTAATCCATTGACAGGTGCTGACATTTTTGAAGAACTCGCAATTGAAGTAATATCAAGATTTGCCGGGCTTACGAATTGGGACAGTGAAGCAAGAACAACTTCGATCTTATTTATGCCAGTTATCGTGTTCAGACTAAATACGGCATAAACATCAGTTGAATTCTGATCGTTGCCTATGTCCAGATTATTCCCTGGAATAACTACATCAATTGTTTTTACAACTGGTATGGCTGTTTCTTCCTCAGAACAGGCCAAAAAGCTCAGAAGCACTGAGAACAAAAGGAAATTAAGTTTTGTGCGAATCATATTTTAGATAATCATTTAATAATATTTCAATATCACAACAGGACAAGTAGGAGTGGTATGAATCTATAAATGTTTACTGTTTTGTAAAACATTTCTTTGTACTCGGTACGCTGACGGTGTGAGACCGGTGGATTTTTTAAAAGCAGCATTGAAGGTGCTCTTATTGTTGAATCCTACCTGGTAGGCAATCTGAATGATCGGTTCTTTGCTCATTTCTGGATCTCTCAACAATGTCTTGGCATCACGAATTCTATAGTCATTGACAAATTGATTGAAGGGGGCATCAAATCTCTCATTAATTACTTGTGACAACTGGTGCGGAGAGATATTTAATTGATCTGAGAGATTTTTTAGCTTGAGTTGACCATCGCGGTAGGGCTTGTGTTCTTCAAAATAATTAAGGACTGTCTTTTCTATAGAATCGATAGCCATTGACGTCAAATTGGATGTGCGATATTTAGGCTGAGCAAATATTTTCTGGTGTATTTGGCCGTGTATAATCTGTGGTCGTTGAAAAACAAGATATGCGATTACATAAACAGTCAAAGTCATAATTGCTGATATTATATAATCGTGATATAACTCGAAATTAGGGCTTGTAGAGAAAATGAAATAGGACAAATAACTAAGCACAAATAACGAGTACATTGCTATGATAATAGAAGTCCAGCGATACTCAAATTGCAATGCCTGACCATCTGTATTTTCTTCGAAAGTCATTTTTCTCAATAACCAAATCATCCAAATTACGTAGATGATCATAACCGGACCAAAAAACCGATAGTCCCTGAAATTGGTAAAAAAGTCAAAAAGCAAAAAGTCTGGGAAAGGTGTTTCCCCTTGCCATATTGAGATTTTCTGCGAACTTTTTAGGACATAAAAGGGCAAAAAATGTAGGAACATTAGAATGGCAGGAATAAAATGTACCCACCACCATCTTTGTAATTTCGGCTTCGTTCTTTGGGCATCCAGGTAAAGCAGAAGAAGGGGCCCAAAAGCAAAGTTTATCGGAAAATTAGTGATCGTTAAAAAAGGATATGTATGGAATAAGCCTGTCCAATAGAAAAAATTAAAGATGAGCATGTGCGCAAAAAGCAACATAAACACCGAAAAAAAGATGGCTGAACGGGTGCGTTCTTTTTTCATCAGTATGACAACTGCTACAAAAATTGCCTGACATGCTGCTACCAGGAATAGTACGGACCATAAATCAATAGTCAGGTTTGCCGAATTCATGATATATAAACTTACCCGAATGATTTTGTGCTGCTTTTTAAGCCGATAAGTGTAAACGACGTGTAATTTCTGTAAATGAGTAGAGTACATTATATGTGCGCATTCCGATGTGGAGCTTCTAGCAATTCTCTGGCTAAATCAATCTAAGTAATCACGTCTCTGCAATTTGGATCTCAAATTTATATAGAGCTCTTTCATCGGGCTTATATAATTCTTTAATTTCTCCGGCGAGATAATTCATCCTGGATTGTATGCTTTTTAAACCAAGGCCATTTTTTTGTTACTGGAATGAACATCAAATTCTTTTTTTATCTGAAATTTCAATAAAAATTATTTGCTCTACTTCTTTAATGGACGTCCAAATTTCATCAGCATCTGCATGCTTGAGATTATTGTTAGTTGCTTCCTGGATAAATCTTTAGCAAATGAAGTTGTATAAGGATTGAATCTGTTGACTTTTCATTTGACTTATCAATGCATGCTATTTGTCAATAATGTAAGATTGTTAATAATTCATTTGTTGGTGTAGCTTACAACTCATAATTTGACAGAGAATTCTCATCTTCTGTAACGTGAGAAAATTTAAAGATTCATCAAGCTCAATATTCTTTTGATATATGAAAGATGTAAAGCGGTACGACCTCTCAAGTCCTGTCGTTTTATTGAAAGAATCATATCATATTCCTGACGGGAATACGAACGCCAAGACTACACGAATTTTATACTTGATTTGCCTAATACTATTGTGTGCATTTTCTTATTCAAATGGGCAAGGATGTTTTAATTCTGACTTTGAGACTGGCACATTGGAGGGATACGATACCTATACCGGCTCGATTAACGAAAATGGCAAAGTAGTTGTTGATCTGCCGGAATCAGATAGTTCACGATTTAAGATATTTCATCTCGGGGACGGTTTTGATCCTATCGCGGCCACCTATTGTGAGATCAATTCAAAGTTACCGGTTGTCCCCAATGGGGGCGGACAGTTTGCTCTGAGACTAGGCAATCCACAAACGAATGCACAAGCAGAAAGAGTTGTGCTCAATATAAATGTCACAGAGGATCTTACGTTCTTTTTATTGCGATATGCTGTCATCCTCAATGACCCCGGCCATGAAGATTTTGAGCAACCGAGATTTGAATTGAGAATATTGGACAGCCAGGGAAAGGTATTTCCTTGTGGTGTATACAAAGTCAGATCGGGGGAGAATATTCCCGGATTTGAAAACTGTGGAGACTGGCGTGTTCGTCCATGGACAACCGCTGGACTGGAATTAAAATCTTTTATTGGTCAGAATATTCAAATAGAAATATTAACAACCGATTGCTCCAGAGGCAGACATGCCGGATATGCTTATATAGATGCTACGTGTCAGCCACTTGATATAAAATTAGAAGGCTACTGTCCTAATGCTTCATCAGCACTCTTCACTGTCACAGAAGGATTCGCTAAATATTCATGGAATACGGGCGACACATCCAATGTCATAGATATTAAGAATCCTGAAGCAGGAACCCCATATTTTGTGACGGTTACAAGCTCTACGGGTTGTCAATTGGTCCTCAGTGATACCATACCGGAATTCGCAATACAACCGCAACCCAAATTTGACACTTTTCAGAAAATTGCCGTATGCGCAGGAGACAAATTCTGGCTTCGGCCAAGTGGAGTAGGACTGGCAGAAATATACAGTGTTGACCTCGGTTATTCGGCTGATTCATTTCTTGTCTCAACACAGGAGTCCACCAGTTATAACTTTTATGCTTACGATTTATTCAGGTGTATGAGCGATACCCTTGAGTATCATGTTAATGTACTGAACAACCAGGTAGAAGCAGTTATAGATTCTGCTTCTTGTTACAATGCTTCAGATGGGGCTATCAGGTTAATAAATAGTAAGCGTTCACCGTATTTGATTCAACATTGGAGTAACGGTCAGACTGGCCTTGAGATAGACGATCTTCGTGCCGGAGAATATATTGTGACTATTGTAGACAGTACTGGGTGCTTATTAAATGAAGCTTTTAAAGTGGATCAGCCTGCCCAACTTATTATAGACCTTAGTGTTAAAGACATATCCTGTTTTGGAGCGGAAGACGGAATTGTAAAAGCAAAAGTGCGTGGAGGCTTACAGCCTTATCGCTATAATTGGAAGAATATTGATCCTGCTCCTTCGATACTTGATCAAATCGATCATCTTAAGGAAGGCAGTTATGAGTTAGAAGTCTTGGATAATAATGGTTGTGTAGCTGCTGCCCAAATTGAAATATCCGAACCTTTGGAACTCGAGATTTCTCTTTCTCAGGACTCCGTGACTTGTCCTGGTGGTAATGATGGAATTGCATATGCCTCCGTTAGCGGAGGGACGCTCCCATATGTATACGAATGGAATGATCAGGCAAGTCAGCGGACAAATATTGCGCGCAATTTAAAAGCAAAAGACTATGGAGTCAGGATAGTTGACGATCATGGATGTGCTATACGTAATACAATATTAATTGAAGAGCCTGCTGAGATGAAGATTGCATTGAGTTACGAAGAAATAAGTTGTTATGGATATCACGATGGTAAAGCATCAGCAATCGCAACTGGAGGGACACCGGGTTATTCATATGAATGGCTTGCCCCTGCTAATCAAATAGGGCCTGATGCCTTTAATCTAAATTCAGGAGTACAAAAACTTCGTATTAAAGACGAGAAGGGGTGTGTGACCGAAGCACAAATCACACTTTCAGAACCAGATCCAATATCTATCCAGCCATTGGAATACCTGTTTCCTGATTGCGACAAGAATATTGGCGGCCGGACAATTATAGAAGCGACCGGCGGCGATGGCAATTACTTTTTCCTTTGGGAGACTGGAAACACTGCCGATACTGTTGAAAGTTTTATACCAGGCATGAAGTGGGTAGAAGTCACAGATGATCACGGTTGTGCTATGATAGATAGTGTAGAAGTAATCGGAACTGAATTGGCAGTAACATTAAATGGTTTAATTTCCGATTTTGGATATCAAGAGGATTTTATCTGTGTCGGGTCAGAAGTAGGGCTTACAGTAAGTGCAAATCGTCTTATAGATTCGATAAAATGGATATTGCCATTTTCTGTAGACTGTGATGATTGTCCGACAGCATCTGGGATACCTGCGCATTCATTTACCTATGAAATAAATGCAACCGATTTGACAGGTTGTCCAGTTGAAAAACAGGGAGACGTTTTGGTTCTTGAAAAATGTGGCACCTATATACCCAACGTATTTACACCGAACGGGGATGGAGATAATGATCGATTCTATGTAGTGGCCAGTACAGGCTCTGCGAAGATTAAAAAATTTGAAATTTTCAATAGATGGGGCAACCTTATGTATCGCGGCAAAGATCTTGAAATTGGAAACCCAGCCCATGGCTGGGACGGCACTTATGAAAATGGTGAGGCCGGAGTGGGCGTATATATTTATATGGTAGAAATTTCATTTTTAGATATGGAGGAACCTGTTGTATTCATGGGAGATGTGCTGTTAAAGAAATAACAGAAATCCTGATCAATAATATTCGTATTTAATTTTGCTTCTGCGTTCTCAATCGCTTTAATTCTTTCATTGCCCTACTTCTGAACCCAGCTGAACTATGATCAAAGTGATCTTCAATTAAAGGGATTAATTCTGCAGATAAAGCAGGATGTATCATTGCAATATTAGAACAGACGGACATGGCAAACACTCTGATCGCAATGGCCATACCCGGATTTGCAAGATATTCGAAACATTGCTGATATACCTCACCTTGGATAGTCTCTGGGATATCCATCATTTGCCATGCTCGTAAGGTATTTCTAATTACCGCGTCATGAACAGGCTGTTTGAGATTTTCAAGCATTCGAGGCAGGAATGGTCTGAGTAAGTCGGGATTTTTTTCAGCTATCACTCCAACAGGCCAGGCAGATTTCTGACATAAAACCCAGTCATCAGAAAAAAAACATTCCATTAATTCTTCGAAGTTAAATTGATTGTTTTTGATGCCCAGCATTACGGCGTCAACATCTGCCTTATGACGTATAGTCAGCAATGTATTTTTAAGCATCTCTTCTAATTCTATTAACTTAAGTATTTCCCAACAATTGGCATACGTCTACCCATTCCGAAGGCCTTAGATGACACCCGAAGGGCAGGAGCGGTCTGGTATCTTTTAAATTCATTAATGTTCACTAATCTTAATATTCTTTTGACCAGGGTGGGATCATAACCAAGTTTTATAATTTCCTCAGGCCCTTTTCGCTCTTCTATATATAGTCTTAACACATCATCGAGGATATCATACTCAGGCAGACTGTCTGAATCCTTTTGATTAGGCCGAAGCTCCGCAGATGGTGGTTTCGTGATAATATTTTCTGGTATTACTATTTTATTTCTGTTGATGTACCTGGCCAATTCATAGACTTCAGTTTTATAAACATCACCTATTACAGATAATCCACCACACATATCCCCGTATAAGGTGCCGTAGCCAACTGCCGCTTCGCTCTTGTTGGATGTATTGAGGACGATGTTTCCGAACTTATTTGAGGCAGCCATGAGTAGCATTCCTCTTATTCTTGCCTGCAGATTCTCTTCAGTAACATCATACTGGAAGTCACCAAAAATGGGTTTTAATGTAGCCAAATATTCCTTAAATAAGGGCTCTATCGGTACGATGTCATATTGAACACCAAGGTTTTTACAAAGGAGAAGAGAATCATCAATGGAATGATCAGAAGAATATTGAGAGGGCATCAGGAAGACCCGAACATTATTTGCACCCAATGATTTTGCTGCTAGTACAGTTGTAATTGCAGAGTCAATACCTCCAGATAGTCCGACAATGCATTTTTTAAAACCTAGTTTGTCAAAGTAATCATGAAGGCCTAAAACCAGGGCATCATGAATTTCTAATATCTTGTCTTTTGGCTGTTCGATGGATTGATCTTCGATAAGTACCTTTTCCAAATCAAATACACGATAGTGTTCTTTAAAATAAGGCATCTCCTCATAAATTTTTCCACTGGCACTCATGACTACAGAACCACCGTCGAATATTATCTCGGTTTGTGCTCCAATATGGTTAATATAAAACATTGGAATGTTGTATCGTAAAGCATTAGCACGAATCACATCAAGCCGTTCTTCCGCCTGATCATATGAAAAGGGCGAGGCGGAAATATTGATCACGAAGTCTGGATTCTGATCGATTAAAATATCCAGGGGACACGTAACATATAGCGGATTCTCATTGCCAATATTCCATATGTCTTCGCATATAGTGAGAGCGATTCTTTTGTTCTTATAGACAACTGTTTTGTGTTCGGTTGCAGGTTCGAAGTATCTGTATTCATCAAAAATATCATAGGTAGGGAGCAAAGTCTTGTGCTGGACATGTATGATCTCCTGGTCTGCAATAAAGTAAGCGGAATTATATAAATCTTTTCCTTCAGGTACAGGATTCACGGTCGGAGATCCTACAACTACCGCAATATCAATTGAGGCTATTCTTATCTGTTCAATGGCTCTTTCACAAAGTTGAATGAAGTCTTTGAATTCGAGAAAATCGCGAGGAGGATACCCGCAAACAGCAAGTTCGCCGAAACATACTATATCCACTTCTTCTTTTCTGGCTAGATGTATCTTATCTATTATCTTTTTGACATTTCCTTCAAAGTTGCCAATATGGTAATTCAATTGGGCAATTGCGATCTTCATATACTTCTGGCATTAGGATTGATAGGTGGCAAAGATACAGCGACTTACGAACAGAGACACTGGAAATTAACAAAAACATATTATAATATTATGTAATATGTAATGAACTGTCTATCTTTGTTTTTACTCATCCCCTCTATAGTAGTTATCAACCTGTAACTTTTAACACTGTATGCTGATATACAGTTTGTTATGCATAACATCTGATCACATGATTAAGAATGTAACATTTATTGTACTGTCATTTGTACTCTTGGGGACGCTGTCGCTTAAGGGTCAGTGTACGAATGATACTGTGTTTAGCGATGTAGTCTTCGTAATCGATAACTCTGGTAGTATCGATAGCGCCGAATATGCTCAATTTTCAAATATCATACTGGCTACTGTCAATAAAGTGCAGGCAGCATGCTCCGAGGCACAAGTCGGTGTTGTCCACTACGGAGGTTCATTTGGTCAGGAGACAACAATTGAATATCCGCTAAGCAAGACAAATGTTATTACGACAATTCAAAGACAGTATTGTACGTCATTGGATATGTTTGGATTCTGCGCTGGTGGCGGTGGTGACGATCTTAATTATGCTATGGGCGCGCTAATGACCTATTTTGGTAATGGCTCTCTCAACCACGATACAGATAATAATCTTAATGTAGTAATCTTTACTGATGCCTTCGATGGTGCAGCCACTTGTGGGCAACCCAATTGTTCTATTTTGCGTCCCTTCACCAACATAGATATTCTGAAATCTACATATGGTGCAAGTGTTACTGTCGTTGGAGCTTCTACTCAAGCCAATGCAGCACTTCTTCAAATTTATGCTTCCCCTGGAGGAAGTTATGATCTTGTAAATTTAGATCCCGACTGCACCTCTACTTTTGATGGCTGTGTACAGCCAAGAAAATATAT
>JAJCYJ010000333.1 GCA_029262975.1 Saprospiraceae bacterium | reverse complement strand
TACAGAACTGATTAACCAGGATACCCAGCAAAACAGTGAAAATCGCGTAGTTGCCTTATCAAAACTGAAGAAACTTTCAGATCTTCTTGATTACAGACTACACATGATTCCTTCTTTTGTGTTGAATGTAGGTGTGTTATGGGACAGCAAAATTGTTGCGAATATTTCGACATGGAAAGGAAAAAATCACGATTTAATCGATGGTGTTTTTGATCTTATAGGTAACGTGGAGGCGTTAATATCTTTATCACATTGGAGTTTTAACCATCCTCACTTTTGTTACCCAGAGGTAGATCGAGAATATTTTCATCTGGAAGGTATTGATCTGAGACACCCGATACTGTCCTTCGAGCAGTGTGTCCCTAATAACTTTAAGCTACAAAATGGAGATTATATTAATATAATTACCGGTTCCAATATGTCCGGGAAAAGTACTTTTTTAAGGACACTTGGATTAAACATAATTCTCAGTTACACGGGCACTCGAGTAAATGCTCGCAAGTTTTCACTTGGTTTGGTCTGCCTTGTTTCATATATGAGAATTAAAGATGCGCTTGAAGAGAATGTGTCCACATTTAAAGCCGAACTTAATCGCATTTCCAAAATTCTTAAATTAATGAAGTCGGAACTTCCTGTCCTGATTTTAGCAGATGAAATGTTGCGGGGCACTAATTCAAATGACAAACTCAAGGGGTCAAGAGCTATTATTTTAAAAATATTAGAATACAAGTCATATGCTGTTGTGGCGACACATGATATCAGTTTGACTGACCTAAGTAAAATAGATTCAGATCATGTAAAGAACTATTTTTTTGACATTGATTATGCAAAAGGAGAATTGATATTTGACTATAAGATCAAAGAAGGTATCTGTGAGAATTTTAATGCATCTTTTTTATTGAACCAACTTGGAATAGAAGTCGGTGAGGATAATTTCGATAAATTATAACTACCATTTGCACGGTATTATAGATATTGTGATTATTATAAATTGTTCTGCGGTCTTGAGATGTGGAATTTTATAATCAAGCATAATATATCGTGTTATGAAGCCAACTCACGCATCAAATGAATCGTCCTTTATAAAGGACCCGTTTGCCTATGATATAACATATATTATATTAAACCCCATTAATTCTATTGAGGCATGTGCTAAGTCAATTATCCAGGGAATGACAAACACTTTTAGCGTGCATTTAGACCAGGATAATATAATGCGACGTCATATTGTAAGTTTGGCGGGACTTTCCCTCAATAAGATCTCTACCATTTCGATTGTATTAATCAAGTTTCCCCTAAATAACATTGTAAGATGAAGATGAATTGGTTGGTTTTTTTAGTCTTTTTATCAAGTTCAGTTTCTGCTCAGATAATAGATGTATGCCGTGCAGACACAAGCTTTACTGACATTCTATTTGTTGTCGATAACTCTCAGAGTATAGATGATATGGAGTATAGTGAGTTCTCTAACATTATTATGGCCACAATATCCAATGTTCAACAAAAATGTGAGTCTTCTCAAATAGGACTTATTCATTACGGCGGTGCTTTTGGCCAGGAAACTTTTTTACAGCAAAGTTTCAGTAGAATAATGCAAATTGAAAGTGTAGACAGAGCTTTTTGTACAGATAGAAACCAATTCAATAATTGTTCTGAAGGCGGTGGAGATGACCTTAACTCCGCTATAGGAACGATTCGCTCAATGATTGAAGATGGCACACTAAATCGCAATCCTGTAAATAAGTTGGCTATAGTGATTTTTACTGATGCCTTTGGGTTCGAAGACACCTGTACGTTTATAAATTGTTCGGTTATCCGGCCATTTACCAATATTGATTTGTTAAAATCTCAATATGGTGCACAAGTAACTGTTGTAGGCGCATCAAGTCAGGCAGAAGCCTCACTATTAGCTATTTATGCTTCTCCGGGTGGCACTTTTGATAAGGTGGATTTATTTGCACAAGATTGTCCTTCTACATTTGACGGATGCACACTTCCAAGAAAGTATATTCCCATCGAATTCGATTCTCCCATATCTGCAACAGCTGATAGCATTGCTGTATGTGTGAACTGTACAATTGAGATAATAGGTGGTGTCACTGCCGATGCCGGAGCTGATAAGATTCTCTGTGAAGAGGAAGATGTTACGGCTACAATCTCGGCACAGTTAATTAATGGAACCGCTCCTTTCATATTCAATTGGGATCAAGGACTTGGATCTGGAAGTACACACCAGGTGGCTCCTGCCGTAACTACAACTTATACAGTTACAATATCAGATGCTAACGGATGCGTGGCGTCTGATGGCGTTACAATCACCGTTGAAACGTGTATTCCCCCTTGTGAAGGCCCACCAATAATCAATTGCCCTGGTGACACTACCTTATGCCCTGGTTCGGATATATCTACCTTAACTCTTGGGGTAGCTATGGCTACTTCCGGAGGACCTAATTGTCCTGAACCGATAGTGACGATGAATGATAGTTTGGAAATAGTCGATGATTGTATTCAAATAATATATCGCACCTGGACAGCCTCTTATCCGGGTAATTCGACTAATCAGTCAGCGGCTCAGTGCGTGCAGGAGATAAGAATCGAAGATATTGAGAAGCCTACTATAATCGATTTGCCACAGGACATAACTGTCGATTCTCAAGAGGATTGTCTTGCAGGAGTAATATGGATGGAGCCGATGGCGACTGATAATTGTCTGGTGCAAAGTTTTGTTTCAAATATTCCAAGTGGTAATAATTTTGAATTGGGGACAACTCATGTCGTATACACGGCGAAGGATTATTGTGGAAATGAGACAAGAGATTCTTTTGCCGTCCATGTCATTCAGCAATGTTGTACTGATAATCCGATCATCATTTGTCCCCCGGATTATCAAGGATGCCCAATGGGTACTTTAGACCCAGCTATGACAGGTATGGCCACAGGAATATCACCAAGTGAGTTTTGTGGTACTCCGGTCATCACATTTATTGACCAAATTGAACAGTTTGGTGACTGTGATGGTGCTATTGTAATCAGTCGAATCTGGACTGCCACAGACCCAGAGCATCCACAGTTCGTTTCATCTTGTATACAGAAGATTTCATTGATTGACACTTTCCCACCAAGATTATTGAGTTGTCCACCAGACGTTACTCTAGATCCGGACAACCCGATTTTGGAATGGGAAGATCCGGGAGTTGATGAGAATTGTAGTTTTAGGTTAACCTATAGTGTGCCCAATGGTAGTTCATTTACAACTGGTGTCACCAAAGTGTTGGTCACTGCAACCGATTTATGTGGGAATATAGATACATGCGACTTTTTGGTAACTGTACCGGAAGAAGTTCAGATCATTTGCCCTGAAGAATTGACTTTGAGATGTCTCGATACCCTTGAAGCATCAATGATCCCGATTCCTGAAATTATATCTCCATGTGCACTATGTGAGCAAAATCCTGATAATTGTGTTCAAACTACAGTTTCAATTGACACAATTATCAGTGATGGTGACAGGACTATTTATCACATAAGATATACAGCTACAGATTTATGTGGAACAGATAACGAATGTACAAGTCGGGTTGTCATAGATAACTCTTCGTTTGTTGTCTGTCCTGATGACATAATTGTTCAAGCTCCGATATATGGATTCACAAATGTTTCTTGGGAAAAACCTTCATTTGAGACTTGCTGTACAGCGTGCAAACCAAGACAAATTCCGGGATATTTATACATGGGTCAGTTTGGAGCCTCCTATTATTATTGCTCATATGCCCGGGTGAATTGGCAAAAGGCCCAACAATCTGCATCTGAAAATGGAGGCCATCTGGTCGTTATCAATAATGTACAGGAAAATGAATTTATAGCCCAACGTCTCATTGAGCGTCATGCCTATATTGGTTTATCTGACCGGGACATTGAAGGAA
>JAJCYJ010000332.1 GCA_029262975.1 Saprospiraceae bacterium | reverse complement strand
CTTCTGTCTGAGTTCCTTAATCTTCCAGATATTCTTGATAGTCTCGATAAATTTCTTCATCTACTTTTTTTAGAGTTTGTCTGCAGTTCCTCCCTGAGCCTTAATCTTTTCTTCAGCACTGGCAGAAAAAGCATGCGCTTTAACATTTACCTTAGCTGTCAGATCACCATTTCCGAGGATTTTTACCAAATCATTTTTCTTGGTAATACCTAATTTATAAAGGACTTCCGGTGAGATTTCAGAAACACCATACTTCTCAGATATTTCCGATAATCGGCTTACGTTTAAAGCGATATAGGCAATGCGATTCGGGCTTTTAAAACCTCTCTTTGGTAAACGCATCTGAAGAGGCATCTGCCCACCTTCAAAATTCCTTTTTTTAGACCATCCTGATCTGGATTTCGCTCCTTTGTGACCTCTTGTCGCAGTCCCGCCTCTACCTGAGCCCTGGCCCCTGGCGATACGCTTTCTATTTTTTACAGCTCCTTTAGCTGGTTTCAGTGTATGTAATTCCATCTGAATTATAATTCTTCAACTAACAATAAATGTTGTACCTTCTTAACCATGCCTCTAACCTGAGGACTCGCATCTTTTTCAACAGTTTGATTCATTCGTCTCAAACCAAGAGCCAGTATTGTGGCTTTCTGATCTTTAGCCTTGCCTATAATACTTCGGACTAATGTTAATTTCAATTTTGCCATAGTGTTTATCCTTCAAAAAGAGTTTTTAGAGTAATTCCCCTTTCTTGCGCAACATCCTTGGCACTTCTAAGTTTCTGAAGTGCATCAATTGTAGCTTTGATTACATTATGAGGATTTGACGAACCTTGAGACTTAGCCAGACAGTTGTGTACACCACCAATCTCTAAAACGGCTCTCATAGCACCTCCCGCAATCAATCCTGTTCCATCAGATGCCGGTTTGATAAGTACTTTACCTGCTCCGTATTTACCTTTTTGCTCATGTGGTATCGTCCCTTTAATAATTGGGAATTTGACAAGATTTTTCTTTGCATCATCTACTGCCTTGGCAATTGATTCTGATACATCCCTTGCTTTTCCAAGTCCATGTCCAACCGTTCCATTGCCATCGCCTACAACGACAACGGCAGAAAAGCTAAACGTCCGTCCACCCTTCGTTACCTTCGCAACACGATTAAGATTTACCAGCTTTTCTTTAAGATCAGTATCTCCCGGACTAATTCTATTATTTGTCTTTGCCATAATATTACTTTAAAATTGAAGTCCACCTTCTCTTGCTCCATCTGCAAGTGCCTTCACACGGCCATGATATAAATAACCTGCTCTGTCAAAAACAACTTTTTCGACATTAAGTGATTTTGCCTTTTCTGCAATATCAACACCTACTGCTTTTGCAATCTCGATTTTTGACCCGGACGCCGTAGCCTCTTTTATTGAAGAGGATGCTAAAGTCTGACCGGATTTGTCGTCAATCAATTGACAATAAATACCTTTATTACTTCGGAATACACTTAGCCTTGGTCGTTCCGCGGTACCACGAATTTTCTTACGGATACGCAACCGAATTTTATCTCTCGATGTTAGACTACTTTTCATGGTTTCTATTTATGTAGCAGTTTTACCAGCTTTTCTTCTAATTTCTTCTCCTTTAAATCTGACACCTTTTCCTTTATATGGTTCAGGCTTTCTGAAGGCTCGGATTTTAGCGGCCACCTGTCCAATAAGCTGCTTGTCGATTCCTTCCAAAATGATAGCGGGGTTTTTTCCCTTTTCCATAGCAGTTACAACACTGATTTCTCCTGGAACCATGAAATAAATTGGATGAGAATATCCAAGCGTTAGTTCCAAAAAATTCCCTGTATTCGCAACTCTATATCCAACACCTTGAAGTTCAAGTTCGATTTTATAACCTTCAGATACTCCTACTATCATATTATTGATAAGAGCTCTACTCAGGCCATGTAAAGATTTGTGTCTTTTTTGATCTGTTGGACGCGCTACTATTACATCGCCATCCTCTTGTTTGACAGTCAAATCCGTATTAATCGATTCACTCAATTCACCTTTAGGACCTTTAACCGTCACGACATTTGATTTGTCAACTGTGACAGTTACTCCCTTGGTTATAGCTATTGGTGCATTCCCTATTCTAGACATAATATTATCTTAATAAACGTAACAAATGACTTCACCGCCGATATTTTCACGTTTCGCTTGCTTGTTGGTCATAAGACCTTTTGAAGTTGAAACGATCGCTATACCAAGGCCATTAATAATCCTTGGAAGATCTGTTGCTCCTGAATATTGTCGTAATCCAGGTTTGCTAATTCTTCCTAATTTTTTGATAACCGGCTCTTTGGATATCGGGTCATACTTCAAGGCAATTTTGATAAGGCCTTGTGGACCTTCTTCTTCAAATTTGTACTTGAGAATGTATCCTTGGTTGTACAGTATTTCTGTGATACTTCTCTTCATTCTTGAAGATGGAATATCCACAACGCGATGTCCTGCTTTTTGAGCATTGCGTATCCTGGTTAAATAATCCGCTATTGGATCTGTTAATGCCATATCTTATCTGTTTACCAGCTTGCTTTAGTTATTCCTGGAATTTTTCCCTCAAGTGCCATCTTACGAAATGTCACCCTGTTAAGTCCGAATCTTCTCATATATCCTTTTGGTCTTCCGGTCAATCTACACCTGTTGTGCAACCGAACCGCTGATCCATTTCTCGGAAGTTTGTCCAGTGCTTCGTAATCACCAGCATCCTTTAACTTCTTACGTAAATCCGCATATTTTGCGACCAGACGTTGGCGTTTAGCTTCCCTTGCTATGATTGACTTCTTAGCCATATATTATTTTCTAGTTTCTATTCTTAAATGGCATACCCATCTCCTTGAGAAGAGCATGTGCTTCTTTATCAGTCTTAGCACTTGTAACAATAGTAATGTCAAGACCAGTAATGTTATTTACTTTATCAATATCTATTTCCGGAAAAATGATTTGTTCTTTGACACCTAAAGTATAATTACCTCTACCGTCAAAAGCCTTTTCACTAATACCCCTGAAATCTCTCACTCTGGGTAAGGCAACTGCTATCAACCTGTCCAAAAACTCGTACATCTGCTTTGATCTGAGCGTTACCCTTGAACCGATCGTCATTCCTTCCCTCAACTTGAAGTTAGAAACAGATTTTTTAGCGATCGTAGGCACTGCTTTTTGTCCAGCAATCGAAGACATTTCATTCAAAGAGGATTCAACAAGTTTCTTATCCTGAGTAGCTCCACCAATCCCCTGATTGAGACAAATTTTCTCAATTCTCGGAATCTGCATAACAGATTTATATTGAAATTTATCCAATAGCTTAGGGGCTACTTCTTTCTTATAATGTTCTTGTAATCTTGGTATATAAGCCATTATGCTATTATTTCTCCTGATTTCCTGGAAAAGCGCACATTCTTTCCATCTACTTTTTTTCTTCCAACTCTTGTTCCTTCTCCTGATTTTGGATCGAGTAACAATACATTGGAGATATGGATTGGCGCATTAATTTCATTGATTCCTCCCGGCTGATCATTAGAAGGTTTATTATGCTTCTTTCTAATATTAACGCCATCAACAATTACTCTTGATTTCTCTGTTAATACTTCGAGAACTTCTCCTGTTTTCCCAATGTCATCACCAGCAATAACTTGGACAGTATCACCTTTCTTAACATGTAGTTTCGGAGCAAATCTTTTCTTACCCATTTCTAATTTTTATAATACCTCAGGGGCTAGTGATACAATTCTCATATAGTCACGATCTCTCAATTCTCTGGCAACCGGGCCAAAAATCCTCGTTCCTCGTGGCTCACCTCCTTCATTGAGAAGAACAACAGCATTGTCATCGAAGCGAATATATGATCCGTCTTTTCTTCTGATTTCTTTTTTGGTACGAACAACAACTGCTTTGGAGACAGTTCCTTTTTTAATACCACCTGGAGTTGATTCTTTGACCGATACTACGATCGTATCTCCGATCGAAGCATATCGGCGTTTTGACCCACCTAATACCCGGATGCAAAGTACTCGCTTAGCTCCTGAATTATCCGCTACGTCTAATCTTGACTCTTGTTGAATCATCTTACTTTCTATTTAGCGCGTTCTAAAACTTCCACTAAAGACCATCTTTTACGACGACTTAATGGACGTGACTCTATTATTCTTACGAGGTCGCCCTCATTACAATCGTTTAGCTCGTCGTGCGCTAAAAACTTATTCGACTTACGCAGATATTTTCCGTAAATAGGGTGTTTAATCTTACGTTCAACTTTTACCGAGATAGTTTTATCCATCTTCGTACTGGTCACGACACCAACAATTTGTTTTTTATTTTTCTCCATTGCGGTTATTTATTTCTCCTGCGACGAGCGCGAATCTTCGTACGTGTCTCAGGAGCCACATTAGCCAATTGTCTTCTTCTAACTTCTGAACTTAATCTTGCTACATCTCGTCTTGCCTCTCTTAATGTGAGCGGATTCTCAAGACCTTTGATGGCATGATCAATCTTCATTTTTTTATACCCGCTGAGCGTGATAGCATATTCGCTTTCCAACTGCTCTTGAGTCATATCTTGTAATTCTAAAAATTTCTTCGAAGCCATGATATATTATTCTACGTAGTCTCTTCTTGTAATTGTCTTAGTTAAAACCGGTAACTTTTGTGCGGCTAATCGAAGGGCCTCCTTTGCAACTGCAAAAGATACTCCATCCATTTCAAAAAGCACCTTTCCAGGTTTGATCTGAGCCACATAGTGATCAAGGGCACCTTTACCCTTTCCCATTCTTACTTCCTGGGGTTTCGATGTTACAGGTTTATCCGGAAAGATTCTTATCCAAACTTTACCTTCTCTCTTCATATATCTGGTCATCGCCACACGAGCAGATTCTATCTGACGGCTGGTAATTCGGCCAGAAGTAACTGCTTTAAGTCCAAATGAACCGAAATCTACAGTGTTTCCTCTTTGGGCTAATCCACGATTACGTCCCTTTTGCTGCTTTCTATATTTAGTCCGTTTCGGCTGTAACATGATACTCTTCTTAAGTTATCTTTCTTAATAAATTATCTATTTCTTCTGTCCCCTCGTCCTCGACCCTTTCCTCTGGATCCTCGCTTCTCTGTCTCCACACCTACATTAGGTGATAAATCTCTCTTTCCTAATACTTCTCCTTTGCAAATCCAACACTTAATACCGATCAATCCATAGACGGTTAAAGCTTCCTGCAA
>JAJCYJ010000331.1 GCA_029262975.1 Saprospiraceae bacterium | reverse complement strand
TATAGAAAGTGATATTATCTGGTACCACAATCATCTTCGCTCCTATCGCAACAGGTATTTATTAGAGACAGGAGCTGCCAATCCTAAAGCAAGAACGCTAGATACTCCTGAAGAAGAAATAGGTGAAATGATGCGTCGTGTAATATCTCATGAGATTGGGCATGCACTTGGTTTACCTCATAATATGAAAGCCAGCAGTGCATATCCTGTGGACTCCCTTAGATCAGTGAAGTTTACACATCAATATGGTATTGCAACTACAATTATGGACTATGCCAGATACAATTATATTGCTCAACCTGGTGATAGTACTGTTCGATTTATCCGGAAAATAGGACCATATGATCACTATGCTATAGATTGGGGATACAGATATCTGCCAGATATATCTAATGCAGAAGACGAAGTCGAGGTAACACGTTCCTGGATCAATGCGAAAGGAGATGATCCCATCTATATGTTTGGTAGTGGAAGTACCAGACATGACCCCGATGCTCAAACGGAAAGTATTGGAGATAATAATGAAAAGGCCAGTAGATATGGGATAACCAATCTTCGTCGGGTTGTTCCAAATCTTATCAATTGGACAACTTCAGATGGAGGGAATTATGAAGACTTGAGTGAGCTGTATGGTGAGTTATTGAGCGTGTGGAATCGATATATTAATCATGTCATATTTAATGTAGGGGGCATTCATCAGACGCACAAAACCACAGATCAGGAAGGTTCAGTTTTTAAGTATGTTTCCCGTAAAGAACAGGAAGGAGCGATCGATTTTATAGGGCAACAAGTTATTCAAACACCTAGTTGGTTGATGCCAGAGTCGATAATTGCCTTAATAGGATATAGTGGAAGTGTCGATCGAATTTACAGTTACCAATTCAGTGCACTAAAAAGACTACTCGATGACAAACGCATGTTTCGATTGTCCGAGGCTCAGGTTTACGGTGCTGATGTTCCGGATGTACTATCTGTGGTGGAGAGAATAAGCCGATTTATATATGCTCCCAGTCCTGATAGACCAAGAAGACAACTTCAAAGACAATTTGTTGAGTTATTAATTGAAAAGACAAAGCAAGAAGCTTACGAACTAATGAAGACCAGTGATTTGCCCGCTATATACAGGATGCATTTACGAAAAATTCAAAATGACATTAGAAAGATGAGTCGAACTAAAAATGATATGTTACAGGCTCATTATGAAGATTTAATCTATCGTATAGACAGGGCATTTGAGACCCATTAATTCATTGGTTCATCTTAGAATTGCCCATCACTATTTTTTAAAATGACGCTCCTGAATTATTCTGGGACTGAATAATAATAGGTAATCTTCGTCAACCATTTATTCGGATCTTTCTCTGTACCTGGATCAGTCACATACTCTTCGATAATCGGCGGATCTTGAAGGTAGTTTCTGTCTTTCATATATTTTTCGACGGCCGAATGCCCTGTACCGATAGTTTTATAGTCTCCATAAAAGTCAAGGGTGATTGCCTTCTGAGCAGGAATACTATAAGAAGAAACGTCCTTGATTGACACGGGTTCAGAAACAGGAATGGCGGCGGCCATATCTGCTATACCACTCTTACCTCCCCATTTAAAATATAAACCACAGGGCATACCATTCATTTCAGCTCCTGCTGTCTGAACTTTACCAAAAAGAGCACCCAAATTACTCGCATAAAATTGTTGAATATTGGTCTCTTTTACTTCCTGACGATTCATTACAAAATGTTTTTCGGCCACATCTTTTACATAGATTTGATAATCACCATATTGTCCTTCAGCTCTTTGTTCAGCTAATACTTTAAGTGATGCGAGTCCTTTTTGATAGGAAGTACTCATCTGACCTTTCAAACCTGTCACCAAAGCTACCCCCCTGAAGAGAAAAGCTAGTGGCTCTCCTTCAAATGACCAGGAGACATTTGTTTTATCGCCTACTTCGCTGATATTGATATCAGCATAATTGATTCCGTCCCAATTTTTAAATTTGAGTTCAGACCGTACTTTAGTATAAGGAATGGATTCTACAATCTCCTGTGTTCCGTCTCCGGACACCTCACTTGTCCATGAACTAGAAGCACCAACACCTTCATAGATGTCATTATATTCCGTATGAATTGTGGTATCGCTTTTAGACCATTCATTCCATTTTTCCAATTCCTGCAGACTATTGGCAAGATGGAATACAATGGGAGCCTGAGCTTCTATGACAGTTGATTCCGTAACATTAAAGTCTTTCGGGCCAATCGCGCATAGCAAGACATATATGACAAGGATGCCAAGTAAGGCGTAGAGAAAATATTTTAAGTATTTCATGAGAAGGCTATTTATTATTCAATCCGTTTTGATTTATACCATTTGGTAAATATTACTAAAGCTATTCCAAAAATAAAAATTCCTAAAAAGGCAATTCCAGAGTCTAAGGTATTTCTATAAACAGCAAGAAGTACAATTATCACTAAGAGAATTGTTGGTACTTCATTAAACAACCTGGTTTGAAAGGAGTTCATTTTTTTTTGCCCTTCTGATAGTTGCTTCATTAATGATTTACAGTAATGTTGATACCCACTCAAAAGTATTACAACGACTAACTTCGAATGCATCCATCCATTAATTCTAAGCCATGAAGTTCCATTTGTATCAAGATATGTTGCAATTATCAAACTTCCGAAAATCCAGGTAATCAGTAATCCGGGGACACAGATAATCCTGTAGACACGAGATTCCATCAGCTTATACTGTTTGATCAGTATATCGCGATCAGGTTGAACTTTGTCAAAAGCTTCGACGTGATATACAAAAATCCTGACGAGATAAAACAAACCACCAAACCATGCCACTGCACCAACTATATGAAGACTTTTGAATAGTAGGATATAATCATTCATGTCCCAAAGATCTTATTATAGAATAAAAAAAGAAGCCTTCTGCTTTGTGCAAAAGGCTTCAATATGTTTTTACAGAAAGAATCTCACTATTTTCTTTTAAAGAGATTCTTGAGAAAACTGAATCCGATTCTTGCTGCATCATCTTTTATACTTCCATCTCCATCTCTATCTAAAAACGACGTGAGCAGATCCGCCTGGGGCGTCTTTTTCTTGGCAGTAGTAGCCGAAGAATTAAGAATATTACTCAATCCACCCATGTCTAAACCTTGGGTCTTCTTTTGTTTTCCAATCATACCCAATACAATAGGTGCAATTTTAGAGAGAAGATCAGACGATTGGGTCTGGTTCAATCCACTCATTTTTGTCAAGGACTCCACGGCTGTTCCCTGCTGAGCTCCTAGAATATGACCTAATATTCCAGCTCCATTGCCGGCCCTTGAGTTATTTGCTGGTGCCCCGCCATTGACGAAACCTACGATATCATCAAGAATACTACCATCATGGTCTCTGTCTAAAGCACTAGCCAATGCACTTGCACCTTCCGGGCTTTTTGAATTTTTTGCTAAAGCGCTCATTAGAATTGACATCGCGCCTTGAACACCACTTGATGTCTGTTCTGGAGAAGCACCTCCTAGTTGACTTGTCAATGCCCCAACTAACGTATCGCCTACCTGAGACTGTAACATGTCGAATAAATCTGCCATTAAATTAAAATTTTCTTTGATTTAAAAAATGTCCTAAAAGTGGTATGGTGTTTGTCTTATATCCACTAACCACGTATAAAAGTTGATACCATGATAAATACTGTTAAAACCAACCTCCTTTGGTTAGTTTGTGTAATCATATCATCCTTATCACTAAGTGCCAACGATTACACATCAGCCTATATCGAGCAATATAAAACAATTGTCCTAAATGAAATGGACAGAGTTGGCATTCCTGCGAGTATTAAGATGGCTCAGGCTATATTGGAATCTGCCAGTGGTAGAAGTACTTTAGCACGACAATCCATGAATCATTTTGGAATAAAGTGTGGCAGTGAATGGACAGGTCCAGAAGTATATCGACATGACGATGATTACAAAAATGGCTTACTTGTAAGGAGTTGTTTCAGAGCATTCGATGATCCGGCAAAATCATTTATTGCACACTCCGATTTTCTGCGCAACAATCAGCGGTATGATTTTTTATTCGAACTGGATATGTATGACTATAAATCATGGGCTCGGGGTTTGCGAAAAGCAGGGTATGCAACAGATCCTGACTATGCCAAAAAATTAATAATCCTTATCGAAGAACATGAATTATATCTGCTTGATCTTCGAATTAACCGTGAAGGTACAGACTCTTTAATAGCTTATACCGATGATGAAATGGCCGACGAATCTATCCCAAAGAATAAAAAGAAGGATATTAGGAAGCCAATAGTGATAAGGGCAATTCATTCCAAAAACCCGCTACCAAAATATACCATTCGAGACGGCTATTATTCATTCAGAAAAGGAGACAAAATGAAGGATATTGCTACCCACTTTAAGATGTCTGTAAAGGAATTATACTTTAGAAATCGTCTCGCCTATGGTGCTACTCCGAAAGCGGGAGAAAAACTTGCTGTCAAAAAATATATCCATTTCAAGGATATTCCGAATACTATAGATCCATCCATGCAAATGAAAGCCGATGATTTTCTTTTTGAAGAGAACATCACTATTTCCTCTCTTTAAAGATAACGGACTGGTCACTTCGTTTTTTTATATTTGCAATTCTTTTTAGGAATTCTATATTTAGATGATGATAAGATGGATCGTGTGCTTTTGTTTATTCACCCTTTGCAGTGAAATAGTTGGCCAAAGCACCATTTTTGGGCCCAAGGGAGGTTTGACTATTGGGCTTCAGGCTTGGGATGGAATTCAGCGACAGCCACTTTTTAGCTATCACGGAGCACTATATATTGAAGGATATAAGGAGGAGGCAAGTACGGCTTTATTTGCCCAGGTCGGATTACATAGCCGGGGAAGTTCAGAACGAATATTCTTTATTAATGGAAGTAGTGCTACAGCACGAAGACAATCTTTCCAATTCAATAATGCTTCAGCTACCTTCGGTGCAAAAAAGCGCATAAATACAACTGGCAGCAGTCATCCTTATTATAGTTTTGGCGTAAGATTGGAATATACCTTAAGCACCAATCTCGATGAGTCTTCTGAATATGCCGGATATTTTCCGGTTGAAGTCTACGTAAATAAATGGAATTATGGAGCTACTTTTTCTTTTGGCTACGAATTTCCATTTAGTGAATTCGTGGGAGGTATGGTAGAAGCGAGTATAAGTCCGGATCTTTCACATCAATACCAACAACCAGGTGGTATCGGGGTTATTAGTCCTATTACAGGCAGGGGTGTTATACTGAGAGAGCAACAGATACGAAACATCACATTTGAACTAAGTGTAGGATTTAGATTTCTACATAAAGTAGTTTATTTAGAAAATTAGTAATGGGCCAAATAGTATTGTGGATTGCAGTAATCATACTGATCCTAATAGCAGCAGTATTTTTATTTATAAAGAAAGTGCCTCATGGCTGGGTACAATTTCGGACAGGTCTCGTTCTGAGATTTATGCCTGCTCTGGATCACTACCCGGTTGTTCAATTGAGGAATTCGATGGAAGACTTCAATAAAAAGAGATTACCTCAAATAAAAAAGTCGTTGCCAGTTGATACTGTAAAAGAAATGACCATTCCTACGAGGCACGGGCACATTAATGCCAGGATATTTAACGACAATAATTCCGACCATTCTCATCTCATAGTGCTCATACATGGTGGAGGATGGTGTATAGGATCACTTAATACTTATGAAGAAATAAGCAGAAGGCTGGTTATAGAAACCGGATTGCCACTGGTATCTCTTGATTATTCATTATCACCGGAGTATAAGTTTCCTCATGCACATGAAGAATGCCTTGACGCTGTGAGTTGGATATCAGAAAATAGTGAGAAGATAAGCGGAAAGAACCTGCCATTAGTGTTGGTCGGAGATAGCGCAGGCGGAAATCTTGTCCTAACTACAACATATGATTGCACACCAGAAGTAAGATCTTCTATTAAGAAGATTGTTCCGGTCTATCCTGCTGTAGATAGCCGCAAGCGTGATTATTATTCAGGAACAGCCTTTGCAAATGGATATTATCTAACAGAAAAGTCAATCCGGCAGTTTACAGAAGCTATGATCAGCTCTGAAGATCACTTAAATGATATCCGGTTGTCTCCAATATATTATCCAGATGTGGATGATTTTCCAGAAACTTTTGTGATAACGGCCGAATTTGATCCACTAAGAGATCAGGCTGAAGCTTTTGCTGCTAAACTGCGTCAGATCACAGGAAGTGTCGTTCAAAAGAGATACATCGGCACAATACATGCTTTTTTTGGATTAAAAGACTTTGGCAGCAGAGGCGTAGAGGCCATACAGGATATAGGGTCTTTTATAAGAGGAGAAAAAATTAGAGGAAGTTCAGACCCAAATGTGAATATTTCATAGTTCTAAAATTAGCGCAACTAAGTCAAGAGGGCATGCGTTCATACAGGTATATAATCACTTTGTACAAATGAAAAAAATATTACTGATCGGCATAATCATGGCCTTGGGAAGTCTAATGTT
>JAJCYJ010000330.1 GCA_029262975.1 Saprospiraceae bacterium | reverse complement strand
GAGAAGTTAGGACAATTAACAATGTTTTCGTTCCGGATTATAATCCGAGTGATAAAGTGAACATAAAAAATCATGGCAGTTATGCTGTCTATGAAATATTATAACAACAATGAAAGGGTTAAAAACTCATATCTCTTCAATATTTGTAGTGATTCCTGCAAAAAATGAAGATAAGTATATCAACTCATTAATCGATCAAATAAAGAATCTGGGCTTTCAAAAGATTGTTTTAGTTAATGATTCGAGTACAGACGACACTAAGAAGATTGCAGAAGAATTTCTAGATGTAGTTGTTTTGGATCATGTTATCAACCTTGGGCCAGGGGCTGCCACACAAACGGGAATTGCCTATGCTGCTTCCCAAAATGCTGAAATAATATTAACTATAGATGCAGATCTTCAGCACAATCCAGAGGATTTATTCAGACTTGCACAACATCTGGAAAATGAATCCTGCGACTTAGTTATTGGAAGCAGATTTCTTCGATCCAATAATATACCTCCAAGTCGTATTTTTTATAATAAAATAGCAAATATTGTTAGCTTTTTCCTCACCGGTAAACACTTATCAGATAGTCAGTCCGGATTAAAAGCTATCTCCGGCAAAATGGCAAAGTCTATGAATTTAAATTATGACGGTTTTGAATTTTGTATGGAAATAATAAAACATGCCAAACACTCAAAGGCTAAGATTAGTGAAATTGCTGTAGATGTACGATATACTCCCGAAACTACAGCAAAAGGTCAAAATCTTCGATCCGGACTGAATATGATCTCACGTTTATTTTCTCCGTTTAATTAAGTGAGCGAGAACATTTACCTTATGGTTATTGTTATTAAAACAAAATATAGGCCATGGATGATAAAATTATGATTCACCGATCAGATCAGGAATTTGAAGTAAATCTGCTTAAACTTAAATTGGAAAACTCAGGTATTCCAGCCTGGATTCTTAATAAGCATGATTCATCATATAATACATTTGGAGACGTCGAACTTTTTGTGGATCGAAAAAATGAAGATAAAGCCAAAGAAATAATATCTTCCAAGAAATAAAAAGGGCCAACCCGTTTGGATTAGCCCATAATATATAGATTTAGCACTTTCAATCAATACCTGTAATAGTCCGGCTTATAAGGACCAGAGGCATTAACATTTATATATTTTGCTTGATCTGGTGTAAGTTCTTCTAATTCAACTCCTATTTTAGCAAGATGCAGCTTTGCCACTTTTTCATCTAAATGCTTAGGAAGCGTGTATACTTTATTTTCGTATTTATCAGTGTTTTGCCATAATTCAAGTTGAGCCAAGACCTGATTAGTAAATGAATTAGACATCACAAATGAAGGATGCCCCGTAGCACATCCAAGGTTCACCAATCTGCCTTCTGCAAGGACAATTACATCTTTTCCTTCTATAGTATATTTATCGACTTGTGGCTTAATCTCGATTTTTGAGTTTCCATGAGTGTCGTTTAACCATGTCATATCGATCTCATTATCGAAATGTCCAATATTACAAACAATGGTCTTATCCTTCATCTTTTCAAAATGATGCTTTGTAATAATATTTTTATTGCCAGTAGCTGTCACAATAATATTGGCTTCATTAAGCGCATTCTCCATTTTCTTCACCGCAAATCCGTCCATTGCTGCCTGTAATGCACATATAGGATCAATCTCAGTTATAATTACCCGACAACCTGCACCTTTTAAAGATGCTGCAGATCCTTTCCCTACATCGCCATAGCCCGCAACCACAGCCACCTTTCCTGCCATCATCACATCAGTAGCTCTTCTGATCGCATCTACACATGATTCTTTACATCCGTATTTATTATCAAATTTCGATTTTGTAACAGAATCATTTATATTAATCGCAGGTAATGCTAAAGTTCCTTTGATCTCACGCTCATATAAACGATGCACTCCTGTAGTCGTTTCTTCACTCAATCCTTTGATTTCACCTACCAATTCTGGATGATTATCGAGAACGATATTAGTCAAATCACCTCCATCATCAAGAATCATGTTTAATGGCTTACCATCCTGAAAAGCAAATAATGTCTGCTCTATGGCCCACCAGAATTCTTCTTCAGAAAGTCCTTTCCAGGCAAAGACTGGTATACCCTTAGCAGCAATGGCCGCTGCCGCGTGATCCTGAGTAGAAAAAATATTACATGATGACCATGACACTTCTGCGCCTAATTCTATCAACGTTTCGATCAACACAGCTGTCTGAATAGTCATGTGCAGACATCCCGCTATGCGCGCCCCTTTTAATGGCTTTGAAGGGCCGTATTCTTCTCTTAAAGACATTAAGCCAGGCATTTCGGCCTCAGCAAGCTCAATTTCTTTTCGGCCCCATGAAGCAAGATTAAGATCCTTTACTTTATATGTGGGCTTAGATGTTGTGGTAGTAATCATATATAAAAATTATAATATGTTTAATTTGGACCGCAAATATATGCATTCCAAATAGTACATCACATGAATAATTCCATATTATATCAAAATATCGCGGCCAATGCGTCACCTTCTTCCATTTCAACTATTTCTTCCATCTCTACTAATTCTACTAAATGATATAAATACTCATAGGAAATCTTATCGGTAGGCTGAACATATTTCATTGCATAGTAGAGTTCTTTTCTACCTCTATCACAATATCGCCAATCTTCCTGGCAGAGCATTAAATAAGAATAACATAAGTGCTTACGTGGGCCAATCCGATCAGGAAATAAAGTTTTAGCAAGGAAGAAATGTTCTCTGGCAAGTATCCATTGATTATCATCAGCGTAGGATTTACCCATATTCATCAATTCAGCATATGATTGCTTCATCTTTTTTAAATTCATCTTTTCCTTGTTTGATAAATATTGTTCCCAGCTACTAACTTGTTTTTCGTTGGAGACCAAATTAAACACTGGATTATTTACGACCATCTTTCGGAAAAAAAATAGGAGTACCAAAAATCCAATAATCAAAAAAGATGTCAATTTAATATATCGCTTGTTCTGTCGAAATTGCATGCATTAAAAATAACTTATGTTTCGTGATTTTCAAATGAATCTCCGCAAATTACGGGTTCTGTACCTTATATGTCCCGCGGAGTGTGACTAATTCTCTATGCAAGTCTTCCTTTATACCCGCATAATCAGGATGATTATAGAGATTGTTCATTTCCTTGATGTCTTTCGTTAAGTCATAGAGTTCCCAAACATCAATGTCATTATAAAAATGAATTAGTTTATACTGAGTTGTTCTGATTCCATAATGTTGTTTAACATTATGCCAGCCGTGAGGGTATTCAAAATATTCATAATACATGGATGTTCGCCAGTCTGTGGCACTTGAGCCATTCAGTAAGCCCTTAAGTGATCTGCCCTGCATGTCAGAAGGAATATTTATGCCAGCATAGTCCAATAAAGTTGGGGCAAAATCCAAATTAAGAACTATCTCTTTGTTTATCGTCCCTGGAGGGATGACACCTGGGTATTTCATCAGTAGAGGCATACTCAGTGATTCTTCATACATGAATCTCTTATCATACCATCCGTGTTCACCCAAATAAAATCCTTGATCAGATGTATAAACAATAATTGTGTTTTCGGTATATCCAGCACTTTCGAGATAATCGAGTACCCGACCAATATTGTCATCAATCGCCGCTACGCTCCCTAGGTAGTCTTCCATATACCGTCTATACTTCCATTCTGATAGTGCTTTTCCTGATAGATTCGAAGTTCGGTATTCTGCATTTATTAAATTATAATGGGCGTCCCAGGTGGCTTTTTGATCTCCGGTCATTCTTCCATAAGCATTTTCCCATGCTAATTTATCTGTAAATCCTGGCGGCCCTCCCCCACTGCCTGATGGAATCTTGTATGATCCTGGATGCAATTTCATATCCAGAGACAAGAACATATCATCTATCCGCATGTCCTGCTCTTTTGCCGCTCTTCTTCCAGAGTAGTTGTCATAAAAATTATCAGGAAGAGGTATTTCTTTATCTTTGAATAAATTGAAATATCTAGGTGGAGGCATCCAGTTTCGATGAGGAGCTTTATGATGCAAAAGCAGGCAAAAGGCAGTGTCTTTAGACTGCTCTTTCAAAAAGTCCAAAGCAATGTCTGTAATCAAATCTGTGGTATAACCTTCCAGTAATGTTGAATCTCCCATCTCAATCATCCTAGGGTTATAATAGTCCCCTTGTCCTATAAGAATATTCCAATAGTCAAAGCCTGTAGGCGTAGTTTTTAGATGCCATTTTCCCACAAGGCCTGTTTTATATCCTGCAGCCTGGAGTAATTTGGGAAAAGTCTGCTGACTTCCATCAAATTGATCTCTATTATCTCTGAGGCCATTGAGATGGCTATATTTTCCGGTTAATAAGACAGCCCTGCTTGGCGCACAGATTGAGTTGGTAACAAAACTATTTTCAAATCTTGCACCATCCTGCGCAATACGATCAATATTAGGAGTTTGTAAAAGGCTATGCCCATAAGTACTGATAGCTTTCTCCGCATGATCATCGGACATTATAAAAATGATATTTGGACTTGATTTTATAGGTGTTTCTTCATGAGATCCACATGAGAATATGAGCAGGCCAGAAAGAATTAGTAAAGAATATTTCATTTTACTTTATTTTAGAAGGGAGCGCAAAGGTGACATACTCATCCCCGGATTTTGTATTCAACTTTCCACCTCCACATGCTATCGTAATATATTGTCTCTTATCTATTGTATATATTGACGGGGTAGCATAGCCTGCTGCGGGTAATGTATGCTCCCATAGAATTTCACCATTCTCAGCGTCAAAGGCCCTTATTTTTTCATCAGAAGTTGCGGCAATGAATATGAGTCCAGAAGCGGTTAAGACAGGTCCACCATAGTTTTCAGTACCTGTATTCTTCATTCCTATATCCATTAACTGTTCATAGGAACCAAGAGGTACCTGCCAGTTTATTTGTGCACTATTAAGATTTATTGATGTAAGTTGCCCCCATGGTGGTTTGATCATAGGATATCCATCTGGAGCATATAACTTTTCATAATTTCTCATACGATAAGGATATGGCCAGGAATCGTCTTTTATCTTATTATCAGGGTCTTCGTCTCCTGATATGTAATCATATATTGCCACAATATCTTCCTCAGGCATCCATGAAATTCCGGGCATTACTCCCTTTCCAAATCGCACAATTTCTGATACTTCTGATATCGTCTTTTTTGATTTAAGATTGATAAGAGACGGCACGTTACCAAATAATTCACTACCCTGAAATTTCTCTCCATGGCAGCTCTGACAGAATGATTTATAGCGTCCTTCTCCTTTGGCCACAGGGACAACTTTGTCCATAATTACCCTCCAAGGCAATTCATTTGAGTTAATTATTAAGTCACTGGTAACTGGATTGTAGGCAGCCCCCCCCCATTCTCCGCCTCCATCAAAACCAGGAAAAATTATTGTTCCTTCTTGACTTGGAGGCTCATACAAATTTTCATGAAAGGTTGTTTCAAAAATATGTCTGGCAAATTTAGCGGCCTCCTCATTTCTGTCTGCAAGATCATTTTCTGTGATAGACTGTCTAGAAAATGGAGGGTATCCATTCGGCCAAGGCTGAGTTTTAGAGGAATACTCTCCGTCTAACTCAGATTGATTTACGTCAATTTCATCAATAGGGAATAATGGTTCTCCTGACACCCTATCCAACACATAGAAGAATCCATTTTTTGTAGCTTGAACTAAGGCATCTATTCTACGCCCATCCTTTGTTATAGTTACTAAGTTAGGTGCTACAGGCAAATCTTTATCCCAAAGATCATGATGAATAGTTTGAAAATGCCAAATATGCTTACCTGTCGTAGCATCCAATGCTATTATACAATTAGCAAACAAATTATCGCCTTCACGATCTCCACCATAAAAGTCATAGGAGGCCGAACCAGTTGGACAATACACAATACCTCGCTCTTCATCTATAGCAAATCCCGCCCACACATTTGCCCCTCCACTTCTTGCATGAGCATCTTTTGGCCATGTTTCATACCCAAATTCACCAGGTTTTGGTATCGTATGAAAAATCCACTTGATGTCACCATTATAAACATCAAAAGCTCTTATATGTCCTGGTGCTGCCCCGATAGATTCTGAAACCCTTGAGCCCTGTATCAATAAATCTTTATAAACGATTCCCGGTGTATTCGAATTTATAAATAAGCTTTTAGCCTCTTCTCCTAAGCCTTTATGGAGATCAACGGATCCTTTAATTCCAAATGATTCAATCGGTGTACCATTTTCGGGATTTATAGCATATAATTGATCTCCAGCAGTGAAAAATAGTCTGGCAGAATGCTCATCCTGATGCCATGCTAATCCCCTATTTACGCCCATTCCATAGTCTTCAAAGTTACCTTCAAAAGGATCAAACGTCCATAGGTTTTCTCCAGTCCTAGCATCTAAAGAAAATAGTTGAAGCTTGGCTGAAGTACCATACAATTTGCCATCGATAATCAATGGATTGCACTGGATTTGGCTTCTATTCTTAGGATCGGCATTATTAGAAGAGAAAGTCCAAATAATCTCTAGTTGAGAGACATTTGATTTGTTGACCTGCTGCGCCTTCGAATATTGCATTTTCATACTATCCCCTAAATAATGGGACCAATTATAATCGGGAGTCGCGCTCCACTCACATGAGATAAACCCAAGGAAAATAAAAATGAATGAAAATCGTCCTAGTGTATTCATTTAATTTTTGATCTTAACTTTTAGGTGTAAAACCATCTAAATTAAAAATATCTATTCGTTCTTGATCTTTTTGAGTGAGATTAATAATACGTTTGATCCTAAAGCCGACTCACTAGAGAAAAGTCTTGTCTATTATTGCGATAGAAATGAAAAACAACGAAATTATAGGACAATTTGAGGGTGTTCTTGAAATGTATGAAGATAATTTATGGAATTTCCATATTAAGGTGCCAGATGAAATTATCAATGACCTTAAAAAGGCGGATGTTAAAAGGTTTCTTTGTCAAATTAATCAAGGAGAAAAATTTCACACTTCTCTAATGCCAGCAGGAAATGATATTTATTTTATTAAAATAAATAAGGAACTTAGAGTCCATCATAAACTTGGATTAGGTGCGTCAGCCGACATAGCGCTGTTTACAGATTCGAGTGCTTATGGAATGCCTTTGCCGGAAGAATTAGGGGAACTTTTTTTGCATGACCCTGAAGGTGATTTCTATTTCCACCAATTAACGCCAGGAAAACAACGAAGCCTGCTTTACATAATTGGAAAGCCTAAAACTTCGGATAAGCGAATAGAAAAAAGTGTGATTATCCTGGATCACCTTATAGAATTCAAGGGCAAGCTTAATTTTAAAATGCTCAATAAGGATTTTAAAAATAAACGAGGCCTTCTTTAAACTTTTGAGGTGTCAAAGTAATTCTATTGATTGTAGAAAAAAGCAAAAAAAAGAAAGATCATTTTGATCTTTCTTTTTTTTGCAGAAATTTAATTGCTCTAACTTAAATCTTTAGTTATTCAGAATCAAGGGTAATCCTTCCTTCCCTCCTCCAACAATAACAACCTTGGAATTAGGAGACTTTGCCAATTCAAGTGTGGCTTCTATACCCTTATCCTTTAAAATTCTGTCGGTGATACTAGCGCTCAGGATTTTATTTGCATCAGCTTTTGCCTGTGCTTCAATTATTTTCCTTTCGGCCTCTTTTCTTTCCCGTTCTAACTTAAAAACAAATTGAAAGGCAAGTTGCTCCTCTTCTAATTTTTGTTCGATTGCTGCTTTTAGTTTATCTGGAAGTTGTACTGCTCTAATTAGAATTGCATCGATATCAATGAAATTAGGTTCAACAGCATCTTTTGTGGATGTAAAGATCTCATCTTGAATCGCCTCTCTTTTAGTAGAATAAAGTTCTTCAGGCAAATATTTGCCTATGACCTCCCTGGTAGCAGATCGAATCTCCGGGGCAATAATTCGAGAAGCATAATTTACTCCAATTCCGTCATGGAGGTATCCGATTTTATCTGATTTAGGCTGGTATCTGTACGATAAATCGACCGATATAGAAAGGCCATTTTTTGAAAGGACCTCCATCTCTTCAAATGCTTCATTGATCCGAACGTCATATACAATCATATTATCCCACGGCATAACTACGTGAAAGCCCTGAGGATATATTTTATCCTTATTTATTCCTCCTGCAAATCGTTTAAATTTAACACCCTTATGACCTGGAGGAATCGTAATAAAGGTGGTGTTACTAAGGAGCATAAACAGTAAGAAAATAATAAATCCGAAAATCATATACCGGGATAAATTCTTCCCTTCTAATGGATTCCGTCCTGGGTTTACATTAATTGTAGCCATATTTAGATGTTTTATATTAACAAGAACATCGAAGACCATAATCAGGTTCTTCGTTTATTTTTTGAACGTCGATAAAATTAAACTTTTCGTAGAAACTGACTAGCATTAATCGTGACTTCAACCAAGAATTAAGTCTATTTCACGATGTACCATTTGAGCTGTTATGGAATTTAAACAATTCATATGACCCTTAGGGCATTTACTTCTTCCATATTTAGAGCAAGGCCTGCATTTGAGTTGATCAATTTCTATTGAAACAAATTTCTGATTACTCAGTGAACCATAATAAGGATAAAATCCAAAGTCCGACGATGTGCTACCCCATATTACGATGATTGCTTTCTGTAGGGAGGCGGCTATATGCATCATCCCCGTATCACCACTAATAACCATCGAAGAATTCTTTATTAATAATGCTGAAGATGCTATAGTCGTATTCTGTATTAAATTAGCCACATTAGAACGTTCGATGATTTCATCCTTTCTTACATCTTTACCGCCTATAAGGATAAAATGTTGATCAATCCTATTTGTAATGGAATTTACTAAGCCTATCGGGATTCTTTTCGTTGAATATGTTCCTCCAAGAGCTATTACGATATACTCCTGAGGAGGTAGATGCAACGGAAGTTTTGATGAATATTTAAAAAAAGTCTCCAGTCCGAGACCGTCATCTATGATTCCCAACTTTTCAATTGCTCTAATGTACCTGTCAACCACATGTAACTTCTTCAATCTATTAACTCTCATTATTAGGAAAAGCCAGTTTTTAAAAGTTAATTTATTGTATGTTATGGATGGTATCCTTAAGGATTGAATCAAGAAGAAAGATCGAAGATTCTTTTGTAAGTCTACGATCAAATCATAGTCCTCTTTCCTCAACAATTTATTGTTGAGATTCTCGTGAACATAAATTTTAGATACGTATGGGTTTTTGACTAATAA